>JANOEM010000485.1:0-2156 GCA_031413195.1 Actinomycetes bacterium | reverse complement strand
CCAGGGACTGAGTTTGGGGACCGATGGCAACGGACGGTAATTCCAATAAGGCCGTGGCGGTAATGGCGAACGCCGTGGTCCCATTCGTGGTTTGCCATTGCACGCGGCGGCCTCGATCGACGCAAGTCGGCGACGAATGCGTCGTGATGCGATGAGGGGATCGGGTGGCTGGGTCATGTCCGCGGCGGTGTTCGCGGTCGATGTGTCGGAGTCACGAGAACGACTGCGTGGATCATCGGCTCGTCGACGAGAACGACAAGGTGGGTTGGATAGGCGCCACAGAAAACCTCGAGCTCGGCCTGCGGCCACTGCCATGCGAGCGCCGGGCCACGTCCACGAGGCCGACGTCTCGGACGGCGACGCGTGGTCTCGACTGAGCGCACCCAACAGGCGCGACGTCGAATCATCGGGCGACCGCTTCCGCTAGCCACGAAGCTTGAACATCCAGTACAAGGCGTACTTTGCGCGTCGTCCGTAGGGCGGCTGCATTGCTGCTTGGATCGACGAAAAGCGGCCCTGGTGAAAGATCGGCCGGAGCTTCGAGAACGTGAGGAAACCTTCGTAACCATGGTATTGCCCCATGCCGCTCGCGCCGACGCCGCCGAACGGCAGGTCGTGCTGCCCCGCCTGCACGATTGCCTCATTCACGCCGACGCTGCCCGAGAGAACCTCGGTGATGTAGCGATGGGCCAGTTGCTTGTCGTTGGTGAACGGATAGAACGCGAGCGGGCGATCGTGCGCGTTGACGTAAGCGATGACCTCGTCAGCGTGGCGATATGTCTTGACCGGCAAGAACGGCCCGAATATCTCTTCCTTCATGATCGTCATCTCGTCGGTCACCCCGAGCACGATGTGCGGGGCGAGCTTGCGACGTCGGGCATCGAGCTGCTGGTCCGGTGCCAGGTTGATGACTGTCGCTCCGCGAGCCTTTGCATCCTCGAGTGTGGCGACGAGCCGTTCATAGGCAGGTTGATCGATGATCGTGGTGTAATCCGGGCCGTTCAAGTCAGGAAATCGCTCTGTGATGAGCCGCTGGGCATGCGCGACAAACGCGTCGGCGCTCCCTTCGGGCAAAAAGAGATAGTCGACGTTCACGCACACCTGACCGGCGTTCATGCACTTGGCCCAGAGGATGCGCTGGGCGGCCGTCGCGAGCGGAAAGTCGGGCGCGACCACCGCCGGGGCCTTGCCGCCGAGCTCGAGCGTCACCGGACAAAGGTTCACCGCTGCAGAAGCCATGACGGCGCGTGCGACGCCGCCGGAGCCGGTGAAAATCATGTGGTCGAACGGAAGTTTGGAAAACTCCGGGCCGCGTCCCAAGTCTTCGAAGAACGCGACCTTCTCGGTCGGCAAGTAGCGCGGGAAGACCTCGATCAGGAGGCGGGCGAGGTGAACGGATCGATCCGACATCTTCACCATCGCGTGATTTCCGGCGGCGAGGATGTCGACGAGCGGACCGAACGAGAGAAAGATCGGAAAGTTCCAGGGAACCATCACGCCCACCACCCCGAGAGGCTGGGGGACGACGCGGTTCTTCGCGCCGGGGAAGATGAGTCGGTCGACCGATCGGTGCGTTGAACGCATCCACTTTGCAATATGTCCTTGCGTGTCGCGGATGCCCTGACGCACCGGGAAAAGCTCGATCAGGCGTGTCTCGGTTGCGGGTCGCACACCGAAGTCGGCCTCGATAGCGTCGATGATCGCCGCCTCGTTCTCCTGGAGGAACCGGTACAGCGCAGCAAGGTGACTCTTGCGCCGTTCGACGTCGGGGTACGGGTCGGCTCGATGGGCGGCGCGCTGCTGTTCGAGGCACTGGGCAAGGGTGAGGGTCGACGATTCCATGGCTTAGACCTTGTTCTTCTCGGGAGTTGCTCCGACCGGGGGTGCGCGATGATCCGTCGCCGCGATCACGGCACGGCCAGCCGCGCGCCGCACGACGGTCGTACAGTCGACGACTGACATGTACGTCGGCACCGGGTATGTCCCGTGGGCCTCCGCCAGCGCACGCTGCACGATCTCCGGCACGTCTGCGTCGGCGATCTGCTCGATCGCTTCAGGAATGCCGACGCTGACGTTCAGCTGTCGGATCGCAACGATGAGACTCAACGCAAGCGACCGCGGGTCGTCGCCGTCTCGCCCGAGCCCGCATGAACGTG
>JANOEM010000484.1:0-5152 GCA_031413195.1 Actinomycetes bacterium | reverse complement strand
CCTCGACCGCCGACATCGCGTGGAGAGTCTCGGACCCCATTGTCGGCGGCGGGGCAACACTCTCCGGCGACATCGTCGGCTCGGCATCGCTTCGGAGCAATGACTCGCCCGACGACCTCGAAGCCAGCATCGTCGGCGCCGGCACGCTGGTGGGTGAAGGCGACGGCATCTTCGTCACCATTCTGCGCTCTCCGGTCGGCCCTGACAATACCTCCACCGCCTGGGAGGCCGAGTTCTTCGGTGTCTCCGGAGCGTTCGCCGGACTGCGCGGCGCCGGTACCGCCGCAGGCACCAATACCGACGCAACGGGTGCCTTCGCTCCAGTGGTGACCTACAACTTCGAACTGTCACGCTGAACCAGCCAGGGGCGCGTTACCAGCGAACCGGGTCGCACGCTTCCCAAGGGGCATCGTGACGCGCTCCCCGTCCACGTCCCGCGAGAGTAGCACCGAATGCCCGGTATTCGTCCCCGGCGCAAGTACTTCTGGTCGCGCATTATGTGCGCGTGACGAGTATGAGGGTCCGGTAGCGGTCTCAGAGCGTCACTGAACTCGATGCTGCTCAAGGAACGATCGACCTCGCACTGTGCCATGCGCTTGATCTCTCGGTAGTCCCCGAGGTTGTCGATGCCGACGTCCGAGTCGATGTCGATGTCGCCCAACTCGAGCGAGAACAGCTGGTCCTCGTAGCCGGTGTGACGATGACGAATGAACGCGCGTGCGGCCAACGCGGCACGCTCGTCGAGGGTCAACTGCCCGCTCCGCCCGACCCGGCCACTGCCGACCACCGCAGAGAGTTGGGATCCATCTTCTGACCTTCTGCGATCCACTCTATGACTCGTGTTTCACAGCAACAGACACGTTCGCATCACGCTCGTCGCGGGCATCGCTGCGTTCGCCATCACTGGCGCGTGCCACCTCCTCACCCTCCGACGCGCTTCTCGTCTCGGTCTCTGGCTGACCTCCGGGGTAGCTGCATTATGGACGATCACGGCGATCATGCTCTGTCTGGCCTGACTTTCGAGACACGTCTGCGATGGCTCGCAGTTGGGAGTTCGATCCGAAGATGAGATCGCAGCAGGTGCCGGTCCACCTGACTTCGGCACTCACTCGATCGCGACCTTCGAACACGTCCTCAGACTCAGATCAACAGCTGTGGCATGCCTTTCGGCGCATCATCACCGGCTCAGATCGAGCGGTGGTCGATCGCCGGCCCGGGAAAAGAGAGGGGCATCGAGACGGCTGAATAGCTTTGAATAAAGTAGCACCGTTATCATTTCATATCACCGCTATCATTTTGATATCAGAGGAGTCATGATGTCGACACCGAGCCCGTACCGACCGGGATTCGCGACGCAACCGCCGCTGCTTGCCGGTCGTGAGCATCTCGTGCAGCTCGTCGAGACCGCCGTTCGTACCACCGGCAACCGCCGTCAGTCCTTCCAGGTGCTGTACGGACCCCGTGGTGTCGGCAAGACCGTGCTGCTCGACAGGTACGCGGCGATTGCCGGCAAACGGAAGTGGGCCGTCATCCGTCACGAAGCCCGCTCACCCGGCGACCCGATCGGCGCGATAGTCGAGCAACTCCACGCCTGCACCGGGCTGACCAAGAAGTTGAGCCGCGAACTCGTCGCGTTGCGCGAACGATGGGGCGAAGAATCACAGACCCTCAACCTCGGCGTCTACCGGCGCGAATCCAGACGCCAGCGCCGCGACTCGATTCCCGTCGCCCAACAGTTCGCCGGCGCAGTCCTCGCCGTTGCCGAGCACTGCACCAAGGACGGGCGCGGGCTGATGATCCTCGTCGACGAGGTCCAGGAGGTTCATCCCGACGAGCTCTCCGTGTTCGGGCCGATCATGCAGGAACTCAGCCGTCGACCTGAGCTCACCGCGATGATCGTGTTCGGCGGGCTTCCCGACACGCCGGGGTTGGTGACTGATGCCGTCACCTACGGCGAACGGATGGCCTTCCACGCGATCGACAACCTCGACCCCGATGCGACGCTGCAAGCGCTCGCTGGACCGGCCGACACAGCCGGGCGGCCGTTCGACGGGGATGCACTTGCGGCACTCGCCGACGCCACGGGCGGCTACCCGTACTTCATCCAACTCTTCGGCGACTACGCATGGCAGGTGTCCGATGGCCACAGGCGCATCACCGTTGGCGATGCCCACGCCGCGATCGATCTCGCCCGCCACGACAGCGAACGCGGGCTCTACGTCGCACGCTGGAAGAAGCTGCCGGCTGGGGAACAGACTTACCTGACGGCGATGGCACGCATTTCGACCAGCGAGCCGGTTCGAACCGGTGAGATTGCGGAAGCACTCGGCAAGCCGATCACGGCACTCAGTTCCCTCCGCAACCGCCTCCTCAACCGCGGTGTCATCGTGGCGCCATCGACAGGTCATGTCGCGGCGTCCATCCCTGGATTCCTCGACTACGTGCTGACCGTCACAGAACCATCGCAGCGACCGAACGGTTGACAACCCCCGAAGACGGGACCATCAGTTCACCGGCGAAGACCACTCGAAGTTGACATCAGCCGTGGCAACGACACCAGCCGTTCGTCCGGGGCCGGTCTGCCAGGTCCAGTACATGTTGGTGTGGGCGATCACCTTGTCCGCCGGCGGCAGGCCGTAGTCGGAGTAGTCCTCGGTGGTATGGGCATCACTGACGAGGAAGGTGTCGTATCCGCGAGTGAACGCGCCGTGCAGCGTCGCACGGATACAAGCGTCCGTTTGGGCGCCCGTGACGACGAGCCGACCGACACCGCGCTCTGCGAGTTCGGACTCGAGAGACGTGGCCTCGAAGGAATCACCATGTTCCTTGTTCACCAATGGCTCGGATTCGAGGCGCTGCAACTCAGGCACATACTGCCAACCTTCACTTCCGGTGATGAGGTTCTCATCGGCGTGCTGCACCCAGACCACCGGCACATTCTGGGCGCGGGCCCTGTCGATCAGCGTGCGGATGTTCGCGACCACACCATCGCGGTCAACTGCATTCGCGACCACGTCGTTCTGTACGTCTACCACCAACAGTGCTGTGTTCGGACGGTTAGGCAGATTCGTCATCTTGGTCTCCTCATCGCGACGGTTTGAACAGCGGGAACATTACCGACCAGTCGATGGGCCCGCTCCGGCCCGCTCCAGCGAGAACCGCAAACTGAATGTGTCAACCGAACACTTTTGTGCGATTGAGGCATTCAGTTCGGCGACAGCCACTCACGAGACTGGACAGGAACCAATAGGGTTGCGCCTTCTCGAACGAATGGATGAATGACCGTGCACACCAAGAACCGCCGAACCACCCTGATCGCAGCCTCGTTACTGCTCACGCTGGGCTCGGCCTGCAGCTCCGACGACGAGGGCAACTCTGCGTCGAGTAGCGCAACGACAGCGACGTCGCCGGCTGCCACGGACGCCCCTCCCGCGACAGGTTCCGGCGGAGCGGGTGGAACGACAAGCTCGATAGATGATCGAATCGTCGTGGTCGAACAAGTCCTCGCTCAAGGCACCGAACTTGGCATCGCCTTCGACAACCAGTGCGTGTTCGATCTCGTTGCCCAACTGAGCGACGCCGATGCCAAGCTGTTGGCAGACAGCGCCCGGGCCGGCGCGCAGCAGAGTCCGACCCTCAGCGCTGAGGGCGAAGCGCTTGGCGAACAGCTGCTCAACTGCGCGCCCGACGCTGCGACAACCACGCTGGGCTGACCCAAAACCAAGCCGGTTCAGATCAGACCGAGCTCACGAACTGCGTCTCGCTCTTCACCCAACTCGCCGGTCGATGCATCGATCTTGCCGCGGCTGTAATCGTCGATGGTGAGTCCCTGGACGATGCTGTAGACGCCGTCCTTACAGGTGCAGGGGAACGACGAAATCAAGCCCTCGGGCACGCCGTAGGAGCCATCGGACGGAACCGCCATGCTGACCCAGTCACCCTCCGGGGTGCCGAGCTGCCAGGACCGGATGTGACTGATCGCGGCGTTGGCCGCAGATGCCGCTGACGACGCGCCACGAGCCTCGATGATCGCCGCTCCACGCTTGGCAACCGTCGGGATGAACGTGCCGTCGACCCACTGGTGATCGTCGACCAACGCGTACGCGTTCTTGCCGTCGACCTCGGCGTGGAACAGATCGGGATATTGCGTCGTTGAATGGTTGCCCCAAATGGTCATCTTGGTGACGGCGCTGACCCCGACCCCGGCCTTGGTCGCCAACTGCGAGATCGCGCGATTGTGGTCGAGCCGGGTCATTGCCGTAAATCGGCCGTGGTCGAGGTTCGGGGCGTTGTGCATCGCAATCAAGGCATTGGTGTTCGCCGGATTGCCGACCACCAGGATCTTGACGTCCTTCTTCGCGCTGTTGCTGAGTGCCTGACCCTGCGGCTTGAAGATCCCACCGTTCGCGCTGAGCAGATCGGACCGCTCCATACCGGCCTTGCGCGGCATCGCCCCGACGAGCAACACGACATCGGCATCACCGAATGCTGTGTTGGGATCGTCTGTGCACACGGTGCCGGCCAGAAGCGGGAAGGCGCAGTCGTTGAGTTCCATCCGTACGCCGTCCAACGCCTTGAGCGCAGGCGTCACTTCGAGCATCTGCAAGATGACAGGCGTGTCGTCGCCCAACATCGCGCCGGACGCGATCCGGAACAGCAGGCTGTAGCCGATCTGACCAGCAGCACCCGATACAGCAACACGAAGAGGAGATGTCATACGCCCGAGCGTAGGTCCGCAGGCACCGCAGCGAAAAACTCAGCCAGTCGTGGACCCTGAAGAGCCCGGAGTCGATTCGGGTGCCGGCTCTGCGATGACGGGCAGACCGGCCGCTGCGAGAATCAGATTCGAATAGACCCGGACCGCCTTGGCACTGTTGAGGTGCACACCCCCGTCGCCCTTGGAGAGCTCGTCGGGAATGGCCTGAGCCTCGGTTTCCCAGTCGATGATCTGAACGTTCGGGTACTTGGCAGGAAGCGCTCGAATGATCGCGTTGTTCGGCCCGATCCAGTCGAGCGGTGCCTTGACGGTCATGAAGTACACCTCTGGGACAGCGGCCGCAGCAGTAGCGATCGCGTCGTACTGCTCCTGAGAAACGTTGCCGTTCGTGCCCACCTGGATGACAAGCGCCTCGACGTCGTTGTTGTCGACGTA
>JANOEM010000483.1:0-6802 GCA_031413195.1 Actinomycetes bacterium | reverse complement strand
GCACCGTCCGCAGCTGGGGATGAATCCGAACACAACATGATCGCCGGGGGCGAGCCAGCTGACGCCGGCTCCGACTTCGAGCACCACGCCGGCACCTTCGTGGCCGCCGATGATCGGCAACGCGAACGGGAGGTCGCCGGTGACGAGGTGTTCGTCGCTGTGGCAGAGGCCCGAGGCCGCCAACTTGACCAGGACCTCACCCGGACCGGGCGGATCGAGCTCGATCTCTTCGACGCTCCAGGGCGTGTTGGTCTCCCACAGGACAGCGGCTTTCGTCTTCACAGTGACCCCCAAGGTGACGAGTGTCGATGACACATGTTCATCGTGACGTTACAACGCCCTCGCGGCGAGCGCCATGCGGCAATCTCGATCTGCTGGCACACTGAGACGATGGACGGGATGAGGCACCTCACGGCGGCGCTGCTCGTAATCGGACTTGCGGCATGCGCGAGCGATTCGAGCAACTCGACGGGTTCAGCAGAACAGATCGGCGATCCGAAGGTCGACATGTCGGCCGTCGAGACGTTCGACGGACTCGCCCGCAATCATGTCGACAGTACGGTCGACTACGCCCAGTCGCCCCCGGTTGGAGGCGATCACAGCGGCCAGTGGCAGAACTGCGGCGTCTACGACGCACCGGTTGCCAACGAGAACGCCGTGCACTCGATGGAACACGGTGCAGTGTGGCTGGCCTACAACCCCGGCCTGACCGCCGATCAGGTCGAAACCGTTCGTGCCTTCGCCCGCAACCAGACCCATGTGTTGGTCTCGCCCTACAGCGGCCTGGCCGAGTCCGAAGCGCTGGTGGCGAACGCATGGGGAACCCAGCTCCGGCTGCAATCCGTTGACGATCCACGGCTTGCCGAGTTCGTCGCGCTGTACCAGCAGGGTCCGCAGGCGCCGGAGCTCGGCGTAACCTGCAGCGGAGCGAAGGGCGAACCGATCGAATGAGGCGGATCGATTCGACCCGAGTTGCGGCGATTGCCTTGCTCGTTTCATTCGCGATGTTCGCCGTGGGTTGCAGCTCAGCTGATCACGGTTCTGCGGACCACGGTTCGCCAGACCAAGACTCGATGACGGCACCCGGAGACGATTCGGTCGAGGCCGGATTCGCCCGCGACATGTCTGTCCATCACGCCCAGGCAGTCGCGATGGCAGAAGCGATCCGAGATCGAACCGCCGACCCGGACCTGAAACTGTTGGCGACCGACATCGCGCTCGGTCAACAAAACCAGATCGGGCGGATGACGGGTTGGCTCGACGAGTGGGGCTTGAGTGTCGGGACCACGAGAGAAGCCATGGCGTGGATGGCGGGCGGCGACATGCCAGGCGGGGAGATGACGGGCGACCAGATGAACGGCTCCCCGGCAGGCGAACTCGACCCCGTCACCGGGCTGATGCCGGGAATGGCGAGCCGCCCGCAGATTTCGGCCCTCGCGACGCTGCCGATCGAAGAGGCCGAGATCTCGTTCCTGCAACTGATGATCGCCCATCACGTCGGGGGCGTCAGCATGGCCGAGGCCGCGTTGGCCCTCACCGATCGCCCCGACGTCGTACGTCTGGGCACCAGCATCGTCAACGGCCAACAAGCCGAGATAGACCTGATGACGGACATGTTGGCGAAACGCGGTGTCACGTCGTAGCGTTCGAATACCTGATCGCTCACCGGAGGTCCTGATGGATGACACCACCGCACACGCAACTGCGACCCTCGACGAGATGCTCGACGAGGAGATGCTCGACGAGGAGATGCTCGACGACGAGGAGATGCTCGTCGAGGAGATCTCCATCGACGGAATGTGCGGCGTCTACTGACCGGCCATGCGGGCAATCCTGAGCCGAACGGTGGCGCGATCGATCTGCTCGGTTGCGCGCTCGAGCTCGATCCGCAGGTCGCCCTTCGCCCCGAGCCGTTCGGTGCGCTTGCGTACCACTATGGCAATCGCCGGCTCGTCTTTCTCAAGCACGTCGACATGGTCCGGGTTGCAGAGAGCCTTCGCAGCCACGAGTCGTTACGGGCAACACTCGAGGCCTGTCAGATTGCGCCTGGCCGATGGCCGAGCTTCGCCAAAGCATTCGAATCGTTGAAGTCCTCGGAGGTTGTTCGTGAGCGTTGAGTCTCTGGTCACCCAACTCAAGACCGGGCTCGACGCGCCGATCTGCCTCACCTGGGAATTGACCTACGCGTGCAATCTCCAATGTGTGCATTGCCTGTCCAACAGCGGCCAACGCGATCCACGCGAACTCACCACGACAGAAGCCAAACGGGTGCTCGACGAGCTCCGCGACCTACAGGTGTTCTACATCAACATCGGGGGCGGAGAACCAATGGTCCGTCGGGACTTTTTCGAGTTGCTCGAGTACTCCATCGACAATGGCATCGGTGTCAAGTTCAGTACCAACGGGGCGTTCATCGATGCCGACAAGGCTCGCCGTCTTGCTGCGATGGATTACCTCGACATCCAAATCAGCCTCGATGGCACCGACGCTGTCACCAACGATGCAGTGCGCGGCACCGGAAGTTACGACTTGGCCATACGCGCGATGGACAACCTCCGCGCGGCCGGCTTCGGACCATTCAAGATCAGCGTGGTCGTGACCCGCCACAACGTCGATCAACTCGACGAGTTCAAGGCTCTTGCCGACACCTACGGCGCCCAACTACGGGTCACCCGACTGCGCCCCAGCGGTCGCGGCGCCGACAGCTGGCACGATCTGCATCCGACCAATGCCCAGCAACGTCAAATCTACGACTGGTTGATGGCCCACGGCGACAACGTGCTCACCGGCGATTCGTTCTTCCACCTCAACGCGCTCGGTGATCCCCTGCCCGGGCTCAACATGTGCGGGGCGGGGCGTGTCGTGTGCTTGATCGATCCGATCGGCGAGGTTTATGCATGCCCGTTCGTCATTCACGACGAGTTCAAGGCGGGGTCTGTGCGCAACCCGGGCGGCTTTGCAAAGGTTTGGAAGGAAAGCCCTCTGTTCCTCGAACTGCGCGAACCACAGTCGGCTGGGGCCTGCGGCAGTTGCGGAAGCTACGACGCATGCCAGGGTGGTTGCATGGCGGCGAAGTTCTTCACAGGGCTTCCGCTTGATGGTCCCGACCCCGAATGCGTCAACGGGTACGGCGAGGATCTGCTCCAGGGCGTGGACGCCGGGCAGAACCCGAAGCCCGGGATGGACCACACCAAGCCGGTCCGGATCACACTCGGGCCCTCGCGGCCACCGGTCCTGGCGACCACGCCGAGTTCGATCTAAGTTCGATCTGATGAAATGACGCTCGTCCTGCTCGTGATTGCGGCCTACGCGCTCGGGATGTTTCCAAGTGCTGGGCTGGTTGCGAGAGCCAGCGGCATCGACATCACAACACAGGGCTCCGGCAACCCGGGCGCCTCCAACGTCTTCCGGGTGCTCGGGTGGCGGCGGGGGGTGTTGGTGTTTGCGCTCGACGCTGCCAAGGGTGCGATCGCGGCCGGGGTGGGGTGGGCGTTGCTCGGCCGTCCTGAGGGCTACGCATGCGCGGCGGCCGCAACGATCGGCCACACCTATCCGGTTCTGCGTCGCTTCGGCGCCGCCCGCTTCCGCGGCGGCAAGGGTGTGGCAACGGCGGCGGGCGCGATGTTCGTGCTCCAACCGGTCGTCTCGGCAGTTCTCCTCGTCGCATGGTTCGCGATCGCCCGTCTGACCAAGAAGGCGTCGCTGGCCTCGGTCATCGCGGTCCCGCTGTTCCCAGTGGGTGCTGCGCTGCTCGCTGCCCCGGCTTGGGAGATCATCGTCATCACCTTGCTCGGGGCACTCGTGATGTTGCAGCACGCGTCGAACATCAAGCGGCTGATCAGGCGCGAAGAGCTCTCGCTCGACAAGAATCATTGAGCCATGCGACTACTCGAACCACTCTCGCTCGGTACACGCACGGCGCCAAACCGCGTCATGTTCGGGCCGCACGTCACCAATCTCGCCGATGACCAGCGTGCGCTACCAAACCGGTGGGTCCAGTACCACGCGCGACGCGCGGCCGGGGGCTGTGGCACCGTGGTCGCCGAGGGAGCGAGCGTGCATCCGGTCGACTGGCCGTACGAACGAGCACCTCTCGCAGAACGCTGCGGAGACGGCTGGGCCAAGCTCGCTACAGCGTGCCACGACAACGGAGCGGTGATGATCGCCGGGCTCGACCATGCCGGAGGGCAGGGATCATCGGCCTACAGCCAGCGCGAACTGTGGGCGCCATCGCGGGTCCCCGAGGTCAACAGCCGCGAGGTGCCGAAGTGGATGGAGGCGCAAGACATCGCAGCCGTCGTCGAAGGATTCCGGATTGCTGCCCGGCTGGCCGCCGAGGCCGAATGCGACGGCGTCGAACTCAATGCCGGTCAACACAGCCTGATCCGCCAGTTCTTGTCCGGGCTCACCAACCAGCGCGGCGACGAGTGGGGTCAGGACACGATGCTGATGGCCCGCCAAGCCATCACGGCCGCTCGAGCCGGGATCGGTCCCCAGCGCATTGTCGGGCTGCGTCTGTCGTGCGACGAACTCGCGCCGTGGGCGGGCCTCACCCCTGAGGCAACGACAGGAATCGCGGCGGATCTCGCGTCCCTTGGCCTCGATTACCTGGTGGTCGTACGTGGGGCGATCTTCAGCATCGAAAAGACCAGGCCCGATTTCCACGAGCCCACCGCTTTCAACATCGACACGTGTCGTGCCGTGCACGAAACGGTCCGGGCCGTCCATGAGAACACACGTGTGTTCCTCCAAGGCTCGGTGGTCGATCCAGATCAGGCCGAATGGGCGCTCGACGAAGGTGTCTGCGATGCCGTCGAGATGACTCGGGCCCAGATCGCCGATCCCGATCTCGTTGTGAAACTGGCACGTGGCGACGGCGGACGGATCCGCCCGTGCACGCGATGCAACCAGACCTGTCAGGTTCGCGACGCCAGGAACCCGATCGTCACATGCGTCGGCGAACCAACGAGCGGCCGCGAGACCGAGGACCCGCCGTGGACCACGCCGACCACCCGACAACGAGATGTCGTCGTGATCGGTGGAGGGGCTGCAGGAATGGAAACCGCACGAGTCGCTGCGGCTCGCGGGCACCGGGTGAGACTGATCGAACGATCCGACGAACTGGGCGGGGTTGCCGCAGTCGCTGGTCCGAACCGCGCGATCGTCGAGTGGTTGGCCGCTGAGTTGACCCACGAGGGAGTCAGCATCGAACTGGGTAGCGATGCGGCGGGCGCGACCATCGGACCGCACGAAGTCATCGTCCAAGCAACCGGATCGACCCAAGGAGTCCGCACCTACGACGTGCGACCGAACGCGAGAGTGCTCGACGTGCTCGACACCTACCTCGATCCGAATTTGCTTCCGTCCGATGGCAGGGTTGTCGTCTTCGATCCGATCGGTGGGCCGATCGGCATCGCGTTCGCAGAGCACATCGGGCCGCGGGCCGTGCTGATCACACAGGACAACATTGCGGGCAACGAACTGAGTCGTTCCGGTGACCTCGCACCCGCAAACGTCCGCCTCGCTCAGCAAGGCGTTCAGATCGAGCGGCGCTCGCTTCTGCGCGGCGTAGCGACCGACCATGTGCTGGTCGAGGACAAGTTCACTGGGGAACAACGAGTCATCGAATGCGTCGCTCTGGTCGATTGCGGGTTCCGCCTCCCGACCGAGCCGATGCCGAGCGCAACGCTGCAGGCCGGCGACTGCGTCGCTCCGCGTACGTTGCTCGAGGCCATCCTCGAAGGTCGTCGTGCTGCGCTGGCGATCGATCAGTCGCCGTTGTGATCACCGCAACTGTTGTGCAACCATCGCGGTCATGAGCGACATGAACAATCCGGCCTCGCTGTTCGATCTCACGGGCAAGGTAGCTGTGGTCACCGGCGGGTCCCGCGGTCTCGGCAGAGAGATGGTCCTGGCCTTTGCGAGGTCCGGGGCCGACATCGTGATCGCCAGTCGCAAGTTGCAGAACTGCGAGGCGGTGGCCGACGAGGTGCGCTCGCTCGGCCGCCGAGCAACCGCTGTTGGCTACCATGCGGCCTCGTGGGAGGGCGCTGATCAACTGGCCGATGCTGCATACGCCGAGTACGGCAGGGTCGACATCCTCGTCAACAACGCCGGCATGTCCCCGCTGTACCCGTCACCCGACGCGATCACCGAAGACCTGTTCGACAAGGTCATCGGCGTGAACCTCAAAGGGCCCTTCCGTCTCTCGGTGAACATCGGCACCCGGATGGCCGCCGATTCCGGCGGCTCGATCATCAACGTGTCGTCGATCGCGTCGCGACGACCCGGTGCCAACGAACTCGTCTACGCGGCCGCAAAGGCCGGAATCAACAACCTCACCGTTGGTCTGGCCAAGACGTTCGGCCCCTCGGTTCGTGTGAACTGCATCGTTCCCGGACCATTCCTCACCGACATCAGCAAGGCGTGGGATCTCGAAGCCTTCGCACGCACTGCGCGGGCGACTTTCTCGCTGCAGCGCGGCGGCGAGCCACACGAAGTGATCGGTGCCGCCCTGTACTTCGCGAGTGACGCGAGCAGCTACACGACCGGCGCCCTGCTCGACATCGACGGAGGACCGCGCTAGCCATGAGCATCACCATCCAGAAACCCGACGAGCGATTCCACACCGAGATCGGGTGGCTTGATTCCAAGCACTCGTTCAACTTCGGCCAGCACTACTCGCGAGAGCACACCGGTCACGGGTTGCTGCTGGTCAACAACGACGACATCGTTGCGCCCGCAGTCGGATTCGGCACACACGGTCATCGCGACATGGAGATCGTCACGTGGGTGCTCAGCG
>JANOEM010000482.1:0-11702 GCA_031413195.1 Actinomycetes bacterium | reverse complement strand
GAACCGATCGACCAGGCGTATCCGGTGCTGTACCTGGCATCGGATGCGGCCCGATTCGTGACCGGGATGGTGTTCCGGGTCAACGGCGGGGCGACGATGCCCTGGTGAACGACGTGGTGGACGACAGGGGAGGACCCGATGAACAACATCCATGACCAGAAGATCCTGGTGACCGGTGTGGCCGGGCAGATCGCATTCCCGATGGCGCGGTTCCTCGCTCACGACAACGAGGTGTGGGGGCTGGCCAGGTTCACCGAGGACGGCAGCCGCGAGCGCGTCTCGGCGGCGGGTGTCACGCCGGTGGTGTGCGATCTGTCGTCCGGTGATCTGTCGGCCGTGCCCGACGACTTCACCGCTGTCGTGCATCTCGCCGCGTACCAGGAGCAAGGGCTCGACTACGACGCAGCGCTCAGCGCGAACGCTGAGGGGACAGGATTCCTGCTCCAGCACTGCAAGTCGGCACGTGCGGCATTGGTGATGTCGACGTTCTCGGTGTACAAGCCCCAGATCGACCCGATGTTCGTCTTCTCCGAGACAGCGCCTCTCGGCGACGTCAACGCTCAGCATGCCCCTACCTATTCGATCTCCAAGATCGGTCAGGAGGCCGTTGCCCGATTTTGCGCACGGGCGTTCGGCTTGCCCGTCACGATCGCCCGAATGAACGCCTCGTTCGGGCCGAACGGTGGGTTGCCGGCAATGCACGCAGATGCAATCGCAGCGGGTCTTGCCGTCACGACACGGTGGGAACCGTGCATGTACAGCCCGATCTACGAAGACGACATCAACGTACAGGTCGCAGCGCTGCTCGACGCAGCGTCGGTCCCGGCCACGATCGTCAACTGGGCAGGCGACGAACCGGTCAGCGCCCAGCAGTGGTGCGCGTACGTTGCGGAACTGCTCGCGGTCGACCTCGACCTCCGAGTCACGCCGATCGAGAACACGCTGCGCGGTTCGATCTCGGACAACACCAAGCGGTTGAGTTTGACCGGTCCGTGTTCGGTTGACTGGCGAGAGGGGATGCGCCGCACCATCGCCGCCCGCAACAGCGGGTGACGTCAACAGCGGGTGACCTCAACAGCGGGTGACCTCAACTCCGTGGAACCGTGATCCAGGGAACGTCCTTGTCGACGCGGGGCTCGCCCGGTAGTCCGAGGACCTGTTCTCCCAAGATGTTGCGCATGATCTCGCTCGTGCCGCCCTCGATCGAGTTCGCGCGCACACGCAAGAACGCGTGCCGCACGCCGTGCTCGATCCCCTCCGTCGAGAGCGACTCGGGCCGCCTGAAGGTGAAGTCGTATCCGATCATCGCGTCGGCGCCCATCAGATCAACGGCCAGTTCGAACAGTTCCTTGTTCAGCTCGGCCATCGCAAGCTTGGCGATCGAACCCTCTGGGCCGGGGTTACCTGCCTTGCGATTCCCGCCTGCACGGATGTTGGTGAGTCGCTGGCATTCGGCACGAACCCAGAGCTTCATCAGATGGTCCTTCTGCGCCGCTGTGCGGCGATCGTCGGGCGTGCGGTTCCACACCCCGACGAGTTCGGCAATCGCACCCGATCCACGCTTTGGTGCTCCGCCGCCGCCTCCGATCGTGCTCCGTTCGTTCATCAGTGTGGTCAACGAAACCCGCCATCCTTCGCCTTCTGCACCGATTCGATTGCTGTCCGGGATGCGAACGTCGGTGAGATAGACCTCGTTGAACTCGGCCTCGCCGGTGATCTGGCGCAGTGGCCGGACCTCGAGGCCGGGGCTCTTCATGTCGACGGCGAAGTAGGTCATGCCCTTGTGCTTGGGAGCATCGGGGTTGGACCTGGTGACGAGCATTCCCCAGTCAGCAAGGTGAGCGATGGTGTTCCACACCTTCTGGCCGTTGACGATCCACTCGTCGCCATCCCGAACAGCTTTCGCCGCGAGACCCGCGAAATCGCTGCCCGCCCCCGGCTCGCTGAACAGTTGGCACCAGCGCTCCTCGCCGGTGAACATCGGGCGAAGAAGCCGATCTCGTTGCTCGTCGTTGCCGTGGGTGACGATCGTCGGACCGGCGAGGGCGAGGAAGAACGAAGCGGGGTCCGCACTCTTGCCGCCGGCTTCGCGAATGCCGCGGTCGACCAACTTCTGGAGATCGGGCCGAACGCCCAATCCGCCGAAGCCGACGGGAAAGTGCACCCACCCGAGCCCGGCGTCGTACTGATGCCCGCGAAACTCGGCGTGGCCTTCGGTCTTCGGGTCGTGTGCGGCGAGCAAGGCTTCGAGCGCCCGCTCGACGACTGCCGTCTCTGCGTCGCTGGTCGCTTCACGCGTCATCTCAAGGGTCATCCAACAAGTGTTACCGATCGCGGCGCACGAAACTCAACTGTGAGCGGGCGGCACCTTCGACGCAACGCCGCCCAATGTCGCCGACAACTCTTCGGGTGTTATCTCGCGGTGGTCGAGATTCTGGGCGGGAGAACGGGCCAGCACGACCGTTGCACCCAAGGTCATCGCAATTCCGACGATTGCGGGAATGGTCCACCCGGGACGCATGTGGTCGCCGAGCAGAACAGCACCGATGATTGCGGCGACGAGGACCTCCGTCGCCCACATTGCCGCGGTGACCGGGCCGACGTTTCCGTGCATCAACGCCAACGCGTGCAGCGCCAATGCGAGGATGGCGTACACGACAACCGCCCACAACAACGGCTCGCTCAGAATGCCGGTGATCGATTCGTCCTTGATGTGCACGGCTCGCGCAGCCAGCGCACTCCCCGTGAATGCTGCGCCGGCCAACACGGCCAGCAACACGGACCGCCGCAGTTTCATCGCGACGAACCCGAGCACGGCCGTGGCCGGTATGCCGAGCAGGATGCCCACCTTCAGCAGCTGGCCGATCTCCTTGGCCTCTTCTTCGCCAGCCGAGATGCCGACGATGACGAGCCCGAACATCGTTACCACGATTGCCCACTCGTCGGGCCGGCGCAGAGTTGTGCCGAGAACGACGCGAGCCAGCAGAACGGTCACTGCGAGGCTTCCCGCAAGAATCGTCTGGACGGCGAACAGCGGAAGCGTGTGCAGCGCGAACCGCGAAATCAACCATGCCCCGAGGTCGACCAGAACGCCGCCGAGGAAGATCGGCTGTCGGACCATCGCCATGACACCCTCTTGCCCGAGGGCTCGGGCCCTCCGCGCTCCAAGTGCCTGCATGACGGCCCCGATGCCGTATCCGAATGCAGCAATGACGCACAGCGCCAGCGCTGTCTTCACAGGACTCTCCGAACCATTGGCCCCAAACTACCTTCTACGGCTCTGGCGGACTTGGCGGAAGACCACTTGATTTGGCCGAACCGGCGGGTTTCTTTGCCCTGCTCGGCGCCACCCGGGGTGGTTCGCCGTCCATCTTGGGATACACCGGTGGCCAGGGGGCGTCCATCAGCCCGGCAGCCTGATCGGCGGCGACCATCTCGAGCAGCGGCTGGAGCGAGTTGGGTTCGTCGTCGATCGTGCTCCACGGATCGCCGAAGGCTCTCAGCCGGTCAGGCACCGTTGCAATCGTGAGCGTGTCCGGATCGATCGTGGCGAGCTCGTCCCAGCGGAACGGACACGAGACCGGTGCATGATCGCGAGAGCGCACGGACCACGGCGCGAAGACGGTCTTGTGGGGCGCGTTCTGGTTGAAGTCGATGAAGATTCGCGCCCCTCGCTGTTCCTTCCACCAGGCTGCGGTGATCAGATCGGGACGCCGGCGCTCGAGTTCGCGAGCGACGGCGACGGCTGCAGCGCGCACCGCATAGGAGTCCCAATGCGACTCGAGCCGGACGTACACGTGCAGCCCGCGGTTGCCGGTCGTCTTGACGAAACAGGTGATATCAAGTTCGGTGAACAGGGCGAGGACCTCGCCAGCCGTTTCTCGGGCCATTTCAAATGTCGTGCCCGGTCCTGGATCGAGGTCGATCCGCAACTCATCGGTGAACTGCGGGTGTGCTGCTCGGATCGGCCATGAATGGAAGCCGAGGCATCCGAGATTGGCCGCCCACACGAGATGAGCAAGATCAGCGATGACCAGCGCACGGGATTCCGTACCGTTCGGTGTGCTGACGGTGGTTGTCGTGAGCCAGGCGGGTGCCGAATCCGGTATCCGCTTCTGGAAGAACGACGACCCCGTCGTGCCGCTCGGGAAACGCTGGAGCAGGACCGGCCGGTCGCGCATCGCCAGCATCAACGGACCCTCGATCTCGACGTAGAAGTTGATCAGGTCGATCTTGGTGTCACCCCGGGTCGGGAAGAACACCTTGGCGGGGTGCGTCACCACGATCTCGCGGCCGGCAATCCGAAGGGCAACTTCGTCATCGGACATCGGTGCGAGGCTACATCGACGTGTGCAGGGCTTCCGGCCATCACGGTTCGCAGCGATCAAAACGATCAATTCGATCGTTGTGCATGCTGAGAGCGATAGAAAACGTCGTAGAAGGAGTCCGATGATGACGTATGGTTGGTTCATGCCGATCGATCGCAGTCGTCTCAAGGAGTTGCTGGTGGTCGAGAACGCTCGATTCGTCGACGACCATCCACGCTCGAAGTGCCGCAACGAAGTGGCCGGGCAACACCTGCTCGGCGGCGTCCCGATGCCGTGGATGACTCGATGGGCCGGTGCCTTCCCGCTCTCGTTCGATCGGGCCACAGGCGCCCACTTCACCGACGTCGATGGCCGCACCTATGTCGACTTCTGTCTCGGCGACACCGCCGCAATGGTCGGTCACTCCCTTCCGCAAGTGGCCGATGCACTTCACGAGCAAGCCTGCCGAGGCATCTCGACGATGCTGCCAAACGCGGACGGTGCGTGGGTCGGCTCTGAGCTTGCCCGTCGATTCGGTTTGCCGATGTGGCAGATGGCGATGACCGCCACCGACGCGAACCGATTCGTGCTGCGCTTTGCTCGCCATCTCACCCGTCGGCCGAAGGTGTTGGTGATGGATTGGTGCTATCACGGCACAGTCGACGAAACGTTTGCGGTTCTCGATGGTGACGGCAACGTGGTGCCGCGTCCTGGCTCGCTCGGCGCCCAGGTGGACCCCGCGCTCACCACCCGGGTGGTGCAGTTCAACGACCTCGAAGCATTGGATCGAGCGTTGTCCCATCGCGACGTCGCGTGCGTGTTGATGGAACCAGCGCTCACCAACATCGGAATCGTGCTCCCCAAGCCCGGCTATCTCGAAGGGGTCCGGGAGATCACCCGCCGTCATGGCACGCTGCTGGTCCTGGATGAGACGCACACGATCTGTGTCGGCCCAGGCGGCGCCGGTGCCGCGTGGGGCATCGAGGCAGACTTCGTCGTAGTCGGAAAGACGATCGGTGGGGGAATGCCGGCCGCGGCATATGGCATGAGTGCCGAGATCGCAGATCGGCTGCAGGGTCCACTGTTCTCGAACGCAATCGACACGTCGGGTGTCGGAGGAACCCTGACAGGCAACGCGCTCGCGCTCGCGGCCGTCCGCGCAACGCTGTCGACCTGCCTCCGTGACGAGGATTTCGCGGTTGCCATTCCACTGGCGAAAGCGTGGGCCGCGGGTGTCGCCGAAGTGATCGCCGACAACGACCTGCAGTGGCACGTGCAACTGCTTGGTTGCCGCGCCGAATACTGGTTCTGCCCACCGCCGGACAACGGCGCGCAGGCCGCCGCCGCAAGCGATCACGAACTCGACGACTTCATGCACCTCTGGGCTGTGAACCGCGGCATTCTCCTGACGCCGTTCCACAACATGGCGCTGCTGTCGCCGCATCACACGATGGCCGATGTCGATCAGCACACACGAGTGTTTCGTGAAGCCGTTGATGCCTTGGTGGGTCGTCGGCTCGTAGGGTAGGGCAGCGTGATCCTGGACCCCATCGACAAGCGAATCATCGGCGAACTGCAGTCTGACGGGCGGATGAGCTATGCCGATCTCGCACCACTCGTCGGTCTTTCTCCGGCCGCGACTCGCCAGCGGGTTCAGCGGCTGACCGATTCCGGGGTGCTGCAGGTGGTGGCTGTCACCGACCCACTCGCACTCGGGTACACGGCCATGGCGATGCTGTGCATCACGGTCGAACGCGACGCGCAATCGGTCGCCGATGCCGTGGGTGCCCTGCCATCGGTGATCTACGCGGTTCTGACAGCGGGCGGGTATGACGTGTTGGCCGAAGTCCTGTGCGAGTCCAACGACGAACTGTTCAACGTGCTGAACAACGAGATCCGTACGATTCCCGGGGTGCGCGAGGCGCAGGCGTTTCCGTACTTCAGGATCCACACCCACCGGTTCAGCTGGACCGTGCGTTGATCGCAACCTCGTTCACCATCGAGCAGATCGCTGTCGTCGCGGCCGCGATCTTCTTCTCGGCGATGGTGACTGCCGTCGCCGGATTCGGGTTCGGGCTGATGTCGGTACCACTGATGAGCCTGGTCGTCGACATCCACAGCGCGGTCATCGTGTCCTCGATCGTCGCCCTGCTCGCGAATGGTGTGCAGACCTACATCTATCGTCGTCACCGCGAGCACCCGCTGGGGAACCGGCTGACGATCGCCTCGATCCTCGGGCTTCCTCTCGGATACATCGTGTTCGCGTTCGTCGGCGACGACGCGTTGAGGATCACCCTCGGCGTGGGCGTGGTTCTTGCCGTGGTGTTGCTCGCCAAGGGCGTCAACCTGGCCCATGTCGGCCCGCGCATGGATTGGGGTCTCGGGTTCGTCAGCGGCGTGCTCAACACGTCGATCTCCACGAGTGGCCCGCCGCTTGTCTTCGACCTCCAATCGCGCCAACTCGCTCCCGAGGCATTCCGGGGAACGATCAACTACGTCTTTCTGGTCAGCGGCGGCGTCGGCCTTGCAATCTTCGCTGCCGGGGGAAAGATCCACCTCGAAGAGTTGCAAGCGGCCGCTGCGGCCATTCCCGCGCTTGTGCTCGGGCTGTGGGCGGGCATGCCTCTGCGCAAACGGTTCTCGCCGGAGCAGTTCCGGGTCCTGGTGATCGTGCTTCTGGTCGCGGGTGCGGTCGCGGCCGCTGCAAAGGCATTCGTCTGATGTCCTCACTCACCCTCGCTGTGGTTTGCACCACCGTCGCAGCAGTCATCAACTGGTCGACAAGGGTTCGGCCGAACCGAACCCTGGAGACGGTGAGCAAACCGTTGACCACGGTGCTCGTGATGTGGATTGCCATCGCAGCCGACGCGCCGACCGCGCCGACGGTACTCGCGGTCGTGGGGCTGTTCTTCTGCCTGCTCGGTGATATCGCGCTGCTCGAGGTAATCGACAAGTTCATCGTCGGCCTCGTCTCGTTCCTGATCGGGCACATCGTGTTCATCGCGATGTTCTTCTCGCTGGAGACACCCCGGTTCCCGCATCCTGGTTGGGGCCTTGCGATGGCCGCAGTTCTCGCTGTTCATGCGGCCGTCGTCGGTCGCCGAATCGTCGCTGGGGCGGTTCGTGAGAACGCGTCATTGAAGGTGCCCGTGATGGCGTATCTGGTCGTGATCATGAGCATGGCCGTCGTCGCTGCGGCAACCGGAAACCCATGGGCAATCGCTGGCGCGATCGCGTTCGTGATCAGCGACACCCTGCTCGGCTGGAGAGCGTTCGTGACCGAGAAGTCGTGGATGGCGCTCCTCGTGATGATGACCTATCACGCAGCATTGGTCGGTCTCGCGCTCAGCCTGATGTGACAAGCGGCCCCGTGTCTGCCTGGGTGGCTGAACTGGGGCCTGGTTTCAACCGTTTCCGCCGAACCATTGCATCCAGGCTTCTCGTGTCTTCGGCTTGAACACATAGTTGTGCTGACGCAACTCGGACATCGACCCGCTGGAAGGCGCCGAATACATGTGTCCGGGATAGACAACCGTGTCGTCGGGAAGCGCCGCGAGCAATTGCAGGCTCTCGTACATCAATTCGGGGTTGCTCCCGGGCAGATCGGTCCTGCCGCACCCTTCGAGGAACAAGGTGTCGCCGGAGACGAGTCGCCCTTCGACGAGAAAGCACTGACTGCCCGGTGTGTGGCCGGGCGTGTGGATCAGATGGACCTCGATCCCGCCGACGGTCACCACGTCGCCCGCGTCGTGCTGGGCGAGTTCAGAGTCCGAGATTCCCGTGGTCTTGCGGACCCAGGGTGCTTCTGCCCGCTGCAGATGAACGGGACAGTGGCACCGTTCGAGCAGTGTCGTCACGCCCTCGATGTCGAAACCCATCATCGAACCACCCACGTGATCTGCGTGATAGTGGGTGGCCAGCACACCGACCACCTGCATGCCGTCGGCCTCGACGGCATCGACGAGATCGTCGACTGCGTAGGCAGGGTCGACGAGCAGCGTCTCGCCGGTGGAACGGTCACCGATCGCGTAGGCAAAGTTCACCATCTGACGCGCGATCGGATCGTTCTTGGCGAAGTCCCTGCCGGACAGCAGTTGACGGAAGTACAGGTCGGGTTCACTCACGACACTCACGTTACGCGCTCGTCGAACTCGCAGCCTTCCCGAGGGTGCCCTACGCTGCGACCGATGAACGAGCCGCGCACACTCGAAGTACTCGAGCCCGGACAGTTGATCCCCTTCGGCGGTGATCGGGTTGCGGTTGTTCCCGCTGCACTCGCCGATGCGTTCGCCGCCGGTGACCGTCTCGTCGTGGTTCAAGATAGTGGAGCGCTGTTGCACATCCCCGCTGCCGAGCACGCCGTTGCCCGCCAAGCGGTGGATGCGGCGCAGGACGCGTTCGGACAGTTGGCCCGCGTCACCGACGCGCAGATCTCCGCTTTCTACGGCTCATTCGCCGACCTGCTCGCCGATGACGATGTCTTTGCCGGAATCGCAGCCGCCAACGGCGCCGATGTTAGTTCGGCAACCGACCGAGGCCGCTCGACCACGCGTCTGGTCCTGTCGTCCTCGATGCGGTCGGGCATGATCGAAGGCCTGCGTACGTGGCGAGATGTCGTCAGTCAACGCACCGGCGAGATCGAAACTGTTGAGCACGGCGGTTGGTCGGTGACCGCTCGTCGAGCACCTCTCGGTGTTGTCGGCTTCGTGTTCGAAGGACGCCCGAATGTGTTCGCCGATGCAACGGGTGTGCTGCGTACGGGCAACACCGCGGTCTTGCGCATCGGCAGCGATGCGCTTGGAACCGCCCGCGCGATCATGAGCTCGACGCTCGTCCCAGCTCTGCGATCCGCCGGACTCCCGGCCGGCGCCGTCGCGCTCATCGATTCGCCGTCACGAGCAACTGGCTGGGCGCTCTTCAACGATCGCCGGCTGTCGTTGGCGGTTGCGCGGGGCTCAGGAGAAGCGGTTGCCCAACTCGGCGCAGTCGCGCGACAGGCCGGGGTACCCGTCAGCCTGCACGGCACCGGAGGGGCGTGGCTCGTCGCATCGGCGCTGAGCGACGCGCGCCGCTTCGGCCGATCGGTCTTTCATTCGCTGGATCGAAAGGTGTGCAACACGCTCAATGTGTGTTGCATTGCGGCGAGCCGGGCCGAGGAGTTGGTGCCGGTGTTCATCGAAGCGGTTCGTGCTGCGGCGAATACTCGATCCACCTCGGCGAGGCTGCATGTCGAGTCAGCGAGCCGCTCGTTCGTCAGCCAACAGTGGTTCGACGAGCAGGTCTCGATCCGGCGCGCAGCGGGATCGTCGGTGGAACCGTTCGCCTCCGTGTTGTCGATCGACGAACTCGCGACTGAGTGGGAGTGGGAGTCCTCGCCCGAAGTCAGTTTGGTGGTCGTCGACGACGTGGATCATGCGATCGACCTCTTCAATCGGTACAGCCCACGGCTCACGGCATCCCTCGTCAGCGACGACCCCGACGAGCACCAGTACTTCTACGATCGTTGTGACGCGCCGTTCATCGGCACCGGTTTCACGCGTTGGGTGGATGGCCAGTTCGCGCTTGATCGACCGGAACTCGGGTTGTCCAACTGGGAAAACGGCCGGCTCCTGGCGCGAAGTGCGGTGCTGTCCGGCGATTCAGTGTTCACGGTCCGGCTACATGCCTCGGTGAGCGACCCCGAACTCCATCGCTGAGCCACTACGTTGCTGCCATGAAGACAGGGCGGAACGGACGACCACGAATGGCGTCCGGCATCCACATCTGGATCGTTGTGGGGCTGCTGGCCGCCGGTTGCAGTTCGTCGGACCCTGGCGTGAAAGCTGTCGGCGCCGAAAAATCGTCGGTCAGCCAGGAGTCTGCTCCGGATCCGGAACCTACGGTTCCGACGGGCCCCGCAGTCTCGGTTCCACCGACGACCGCGCAACCCGATCCAGCGTTTCCGGAAACGACGGAACCGGTTCTCCCGAACGATTCATCGGGTGTCGGTGACGAGCTGTTCCCCGATCTCGGCAACCCAGGACTCGACGTTACGCATTACGACATCGATCTCAGCTACGCCCCCGAGGTGGGAATGATCGCCGGACGGGTCGAACTTTCGATCACAGCCACAGTGTCTCTCGAGCAGTTCACGCTCGATCAGCTTGGCCTCGACATCGAGTCGGTGCTTGTCGATGGCAGCGAGGCGACCTTCACGGTGACCGATCCGGAGCTCATCATCACGCCGTCTCGACCGATCGAGATGGGTGCCAACTTCGCAGTCAGTGTCGTGTACACGGCCGGCGCAACGACGATCGGTTCGAGTGCCGGCGTCACGGCTGGTTGGTTCCCGACCGAACTCGGCTCGTTCACGCTGAACGAGCCCGACGGCGCCCGGACCTGGTTGCCGAGTAACGATCATCCGAGCGACAAGGCGACCTACCGGTTCGCCATCCATCTCCCTGACGGCTACACCGGTGTCGCCAATGGTGACCTTGTCAGCAGCGAGGTCAGCAGCGATGTCACCGGCGGGGAACGGGTGTGGATCTGGGAACAAGCCGAGCCGATGACAACGTACGTGATCCAGGTGCTCACCGGCCCGTTCTCGGTTGTCGAAGCCACGGCGCCGAGCGGACTGTTGCTGACCCACGCAGTCCTCACCGAGGACCTCGAAGTGATGCAGCCGTTCTTCGATGTCACGCCGGAACAGATCGACTTCTTCGACGACTTCTTCGGACCGTTCCCGCTCGACCGCTACGGAATCGCGATGACCGACGGCAACTTCGGTGGAGCAATGGAACACCAGGGAAGGTCGTTGTTCGGCCGGGCTGATTTCGTCAACGGAACACTCGGCTATCTGCAGCAGTTGCTGTTGTCACACGAACTCGGTCATCAGTGGTTCGGCAACGCGGTGAGCCCCGCTCGCTGGCGAGATATCTGGCTGAACGAGAGCTTTGCGACCTATGCGGAATGGATGTGGTTGGAACAAACCGGCCACATCGATCTGCTCGACGAAGCAACGAACAATCTCGCACGTCGCCAGGACGGCTACGTCGCGACCGGCGATCCGGGTCCCAACGACCTGTTCGGGTTCGAGGTCTACGCCGGGGGAGCGGTGGTTCTCGAAGCGCTGCGACTGACGCTGGGCGACGACCAGTTTTTCGAGTTGCTGCAGCGATGGGTTGCGGACAACACAGGGCTTTCGAGGACGACTGAAGACTTCATCGCGCTCGCCGAGGAGGTATCAGGGCGAGACCTGACCCAGTTCTTCGCCGACTGGCTCTTCGCGACGGATCTGCCCGACGTGTTCCCGACCTGACCGATCCGACGTTCAGGTCGAGTTCACGCGGAGAGGTGGGTGAAATTGCCGACCAGGTGGCATCTGCCATGAAATCTTGGGCAATGAAACAAGGTGCA
>JANOEM010000481.1:0-5185 GCA_031413195.1 Actinomycetes bacterium | reverse complement strand
TGCACCTCGGCGGAATGAGCCCGGCAGCAGAAAGCCTGCCGTTCATCCACGACAATCCGCTGATCCGCCCAGACGGCCGCGCTCTACCCGAGTTCCGCTACGACCTCCGCCGCATTCCGTCGGTCCGCAACGCGTTCAGTGTCGCCGGCCTGTACCTCCAGACGGCTGCCCTGGTGGCCGTTGTCGTGATCGCGCCCGGATGGTGGCGGTTGATGATCTGGCCGATCGTGTTCGTGTTGATGGGTCGGCTACACGCGCAGTTCGCGTCACTGATGCACGAGGCCGCACATCGCCTGCTGTTCGCGAAGAAGTCGTTGAACGATTGGGTCGGGCGGTGGATGCTCGGCTACCCGTCGTTCACGACGACTGAGGGTTATCGCCGCGTGCACATGGCCCATCACCGCGAGGAGTTCGGCCCCGACGAACCCGACATCGCGCTCTACGCCAACTATCCGGTGCCAGTGGCATCACTGCGGCGCAAGCTGATCCGCGATGCAACCGGTCGCACCGGCGTCAGGCTGATGCGCCAGCAACTGAGGGGCCTCCGCAACCCTGATCTGACCGCCCGCCACGTGCAGTACCGGATCTGGTCGGTGCAACTCGTGCTCATCGCAGCGTGCGTTGCGGGTGGTGTGTGGTGGCTCTACCCAGTGTTCTGGCTTCTGCCGTTCTTGACTGTGTGGAGGGTCATCAACCGGCTCAGATCGATTGCCGAGCACGGCGGGATGATGGCGTCGAAGGACCGCCGGATCACCACCCACTCTGTTCATCAGCGACTCGGCGCGCAGTTCATGCTGGTGCCGTACAACATCGGTTTTCACCTCGCCCATCACGTGGACTCCGGCATTCCTTTCCGCAATCTGCCCCGATTTCATCAAGCGTTGAGCGACGCCGGCTACGTGACGGATGCATTCGAGTACCCGAACTACCGCTCGTTGTGGAAGGCGCTGCAACGCCCGGGCTGAAGGGGTTCCGGCCCTGTTCGGATTTCTCCTACGGACGTAGGGATAATCCAGAATCGGTCGCCGCTAGAGTTGGCTACGTGAGCGAACTGTTTCGCATCGAGAACCTCCACGCCAAGCCAGTCGAAGGCGACACGCAGATCTTGCGCGGCGTCTCGCTGAGCGTCGCCGACGGTGAAGTGCACGCGATCATGGGGCCGAACGGCAGTGGCAAGAGCACGCTTGCCAGTACTCTCCTTGCGTCGCCCGAGTACGAAGTCACCGAAGGCCGCATCATCTACAAGGGCGACGACGTCACCGACTGGCCGACCGACGTGCGCGCGAAAGCGGGCATGTTCCTCGGCTTCCAGTACCCGCAGGAGATTCCCGGCGTCTCGGTGATCCAGTTCCTGCGTCAGGCGCTCAGTGCCCGCAAGGGCATCGACCTCTCGGTCCTCGAACTGCGCCTCGCCACGATGGATTGGATGAAGCGCCTCGGCATGGATTCCAGCTTCGTCGACCGCTACCTCAACGAGGGCTTCAGCGGCGGCGAGAAGAAGCGCAACGAGATCATGCAGATGGCGATCCTGGAACCCGAACTCGCGATCCTCGATGAAACCGACTCCGGTCTCGACATCGACGCATTGCGAATCGTCGCCAAGGGCATCCGTGAAGTCAAGGTCGATCGGCCCCAACTCGGCATCGTCCTGATCACCCACTACCAACGCTTGCTCAACGAACTCCAGCCCGACAAAGTGCACATCCTGATCGACGGACGAATCGTCGCTTCCGGCGGGATGGAACTGGCCGAGAAGCTCGAGGCCGACGGGTACGAGTCCTTCCGCGATCAGTCGCAGGCATGAGCCGATGAGCCTCGACGCCGCGCTCGTTCGCAAGGACTTCCCGATCTTCGATCGGACCATCGACGGCATGCCGATCGTCTACCTCGATTCGGCCAACACCTCGCAGAAACCCCGCCACGTGATCGACGCGATGACCCAGTTCATGGAGAACTCCTACGCTCCGATCAATCGCAGCGCCTACCGGCTCGCCGCAGAAGCGACAGACATGTTCGAGGGCGCCCGCCAGAAGGTGGCCACGTTCGTCAACGCTGCATCGGCCGACGAGATCGTGTTCACCAAGAACGCGACCGAGTCACTCAACCTCGTCGCGTTCGCATGGGGCCGGGCCAATCTGCGTGCCGGAGACGTCGTCGTACTAACCCACATGGAGCATCACGCCAACATCGTCCCGTGGCACATGCTGGTCACCGAAATCGGGATCCAACTGCGTTGGGTGCCGTTGACGGCCGACGGGCAACTCGACCTGACCGATCTCGCCAACCTGCTCGACGGCGCGAAGGTCTTCAGCTTCACCGCGATGAGTAACGTGCTCGGCACGATCACGCCGGTCGAAACGCTGTGCAAGGCGGCACACGCAGCCGGCGCGCTGGCGATCGTCGACGGGTGCCAGTACGTACCCCACAACGTCACCGACGTTCGGGCGTGGGGCGCCGACTTCGTTGCGTTCAGCAGCCACAAGATGTGCGGGCCGAGCGGCATCGGCGCGCTGTGGGGTCGGGCCCAACTGCTCGACGAGATGCCGCCGTTCCTGGGCGGCGGGAACATGATTGCTGACGTCCGCCTCGACGGCTTCACGACAGCTCCCCCACCTGCCAAGTTCGAAGCCGGCACCCCGGCGATCATCGAAGCGATCGGTTTCGGTGCGGCGGTGGATTACCTCACCGAACTCGGCATGGACAACATCCGCCATCACGAGATGCAGGTAGCGCAATACACCCTGCACATGTTGAAAACCCGTTTTGGCGATGACATCACCATCCACGGCCCGACCAACATCGAGGTACGCGGCGCAACATTCAGCTTTGCGTTCCGGGGAATTCACCCGCACGATCTCAGCCAGGTCCTCGATCAGAAGAACGTGTGTGTGCGAGCCGGCCACCACTGTGCCAAGCCGTTGATGCGCCTGCTCGACGCCACAGCGACGGCTCGGGCGAGCTTCTACCTGTACAACGACGAGTCCGACGCCGACATACTCGCTGACGCACTCGACGGCGCAAGCGATATCTTCGGGTTCTGATCTCCGATTTGAACAGCCGCACGAAAGGTTCACCATGCCCGGCCTAGAAGACCTCTACCGCGAGATCATCCTCGATCACTACCGCACTCCCCGCAACCGCGGCGAACTCGCTCCTCCGGCTGTGCGCGCCGAGGGTCACAATCCTCTCTGCGGCGATGAAATCCAGGTCTATCTCGACGTCGCGGACGGGGTTGTCAAGGACATCAAGGTCAGCGGCCAGGGCTGCAGCATCAGCCAGTCGTCGGCCAGCATGATGAGCCAAGCCGTGAAGGGCAAGAGCCTTGCCGAAGTGCAGGCTCTGGTGCGCAAGTTCAAGGGGATGATGAGCGTCGAAGACGCCGATCCCGACCCGGAGGTGGCGGCCGCAGTTGCCGAGGTCAAGCTCGGCGACCTCGAAGCGTTGCAGGGGGTCGTCAAGTTCCCCGTGCGAATCAAGTGCGCGACCCTCGCCTGGAACACGTTGCTGCAAGCGATCGCCGAACTGCCCGCCGCCTGATTCGGCGGGTCGCCGCTGGCTCGACCTGCCTGCTAGAAACTCCAGATGCGTCGTTCGATCAGCCTGATTTCTACCGCTCTCCTTTCCTTCGCCATCGCAGCGTGCAGCAGCGATTCGTCGTCGGAATCCTCCACCAACTCGACGGCCTCGGCACCCGCTGTTCAGACACCAGCGCCCGCCACAACCGCCGAGTCAGCGACGACAGCACCCGCGACGACCGAGGCACCGACCACAACACCAGCTACCACCAACGAGCCGACGACCGAGGCGCCGACGACCGTCGAGGTCGTCGAACCGGTTCGCATCCTCGTCACCAACGACGACGGCTTCGATGCGCCCGGGATCGACGCAGTGGTTCAGTACCTCCTGACGTTGCCGAACGTCGAAATCTCGGTCGTCGCACCCGCCACCAACCAGAGCGGCGCAGGTGACAAGCGCACGGCCGGCAGTGACTTTGTGGTCAACGATGTGACAACGGCCAGTGGCTATGCAGCCAAAGCCGTCCTCGGATTCCCCGCCGATTCGGTGCTGTGGGCGTTGAACGGTGGGCTGGGGTTCACACCTGACCTGGTCATCTCCGGATCGAACAGCGGCCAGAACTACGGACCCTTGGTCTTGATCTCGGGCACTGTTGGTGCCGCCGCTACCGCAGCCCGCAACGACGTCCCGGCGATCGCAATCAGCCAGGGCTTCGGTACGGCACCGCAGGAGCCCTACTTCCCGGCCAGCGTGACGGTGCTCTCGGAGTACCTCACCGATTCGCTTGCTTCCTATGTCGGCGGCGACGGTCCACTGCTCGTGTCGATCAATGTGCCGACATGTCCGGACAACGAGTTGTTCGAAACAGTCGTCGCTCCCCCGGCCCTCGCTGAGAACGGCCGAGCATTGGGAGCACCCGCGATCTGCGACGGTCCGTTGACCACGGCGCCGATTGACGACATCGATGCCTTCAATGCCGGGCACGCAGTGATCAGTACCCTGGATCCGGTTTCGCTCGGCGGAACCGACGGGGTCAGCTGACCCTCGACTCCCGCTCAGCTCAGTCCGGTCAGGGCACGTATCCCTGCATCATCTTGACCCCGAACGGGCGACCTGCCGGAATTTCCGTGACGGGCTGGGCCATGATCGCCTCCCAGTTCGCAGCGACGGCTTCGGGGGTCATCGGCCGCTCCATCAATCCTTCCGACGCGGCGAGCACGACTCTCGACACCAGTCCCCCGCCGACGTTGAACAGTTCGCCGGTGGTCGTACACGACGGATGAGCCAGATAGGCGATGACTCCGCTGACCTGTTCGGGCGATAGCCACTCGGCGAGAGCGGGCGTCCAAGGAATCCGGCCGAAGTCACTGCCACGAACGCTTGCTTGCGGGGCAACAACGTTCGCAACGATGCCGAGCGGCCGTCCTTCGACCGCGAGGGCACGGGTGAGACCGACCACACCGAGCTTGACCGCACCGTACATGGTCATGTTGGCAATGCCCATCAGACCCGATCCGCTGGACAGGTTGACTATTCGACCACTTCCCTGTGCTGCCATGTGCGGCCAAGCGGCGCGTGTGACGTTCATCGTTCCGAGCAGGTGGGTGTCGGTCATCGCCCGGCAGCGCTCGTCGCTGTAGTCGGCCACCAGCGCCTGTCGAACGACGCC
>JANOEM010000480.1:0-3903 GCA_031413195.1 Actinomycetes bacterium | reverse complement strand
ACGACGATCCGTCCACTCGGGTCGAAGGGACGGGTCGTGATTCCGAGATCGGCGATCCGCGCCAGGTAGTCGATGAACGCGGCGAAGTCGGCGTTGTCGTCGACACTGCCCGCTCGCAGCGGGGACGAATCGGGCATCACCGGAAGCGTGTCTGCCGGCCCCACTACGGCAGGGGTCGGGGCAGCCGACGCCTCGTAGTCCCCGGCCGCCGACTCGGTCGCAGCCTTGTCTGCACCCGAATCAGAGGCTGCCGGAGCGCCGGCGGCAGCTTCATCTCCTTCTCCTCCGGCTCCTCCTCCGGCGCTCCAATCCGGTTCGCCGCCCAACCATCCACCCGAGGTCGTCTCAGGCGGCGCCGTGGTCGAGGGCGAGGCAGACGAACTCGGTCCGGCGACCGGATCCTGCGACGCGCACGCCCCGAGGAGGGCAAGCAGTGTAAGTGCTGCAAGTGACGAACGATGGTTCATGACGGTCCCCTTGTGTCGATGTTCCCCGGGGGCTCGATGCTCCCGATCGTGAACGTTGGACGGCACGGCCAGCCCGTCGGGTTCCCGATTCACTGCGCGACGATGTGACAATCCCGTTGCGACAACTCCGTGTGACAATGAATCGATGGCATCGACACATGGACCGGGCACATGACGCTCGACAGTTCCAGTGCGTGGGACAGATCGGCGTTGAGCATCGAAGAGCGACAGCGACAGTATTCGCCGAGCACGTCGATCGGAGGTGACCTCAGTGCCGTGATGGCGATGTATCGCGAGAACAGTGCCGCCACGCGCAGGGCGTACCCGCCAGAGACGATCACCTACTGGCGAGGATCCGCGGGGCGCAGCGGCGAGGAGCTCGACCTGTATCGGCCGCGCGCCGTTCCCCTTGCGGGCGCATGGCTTCATGTCTACCTCCACGGTGGGTACTGGCAAGAGTTGGGCCGGGCGGACTCGAGCTTTCACATCTCCGCATTGCTCGATCGCGGTTGTGTCGTCGCGGTACCCGACTACACGCTCGCTCCGGCGGCGTCACTCGATGAGATCATCGATCAGTGCGTCGCAGCGGTTGGCTGGTGCATCGACAGCGCGGTCGATTGGGGGGCGCGTCCCGACCAGGTGACCGTCTCCGGATCATCGGCGGGTGCCCACCTTGCGGCAATGGTTGCGACTCGCGACTCGCGCGTACACAGCGCAGTGTTGCTTTCCGGGGTCTTCGAGCTCTCCCCGCTGATCGGCACTTCCATCAACGACGCCGTCGGTATCGACGATGTCATCGCGCAACGTTGCAGCCCGATGCGACTGCGACCGGCCGGACCGCTGCCGATCATCGTCTGCGACGCCGAGTTCGAGCCGGACGAGTTCCATGCCCAAAGTGATGAGTTCTCGCGCCGGTGGGCCGGCCACGGTTGCGCCGTGACACGCATCACGGCGAAGGGGCGCAACCACTTCGACCTGCCCTGCGACCTTGGCGATCTCGGCACGCCGCTCGGAGCCGCCGTTGCCCGTCAGTGACCGGTTTCCTGCTTCCCGATCTGCGGACGAACCGCCGGCGCGAAATCTCCCCGAGTCACTGGGATTCCACTGGTAGGGGAATCCCATGCAAGCGATCATGGACCAGGTCGGAAGAATCGTCGTTCCTCAAGCGCTCCGAGATCGTCTGGGACTGACTGCGGGATCGATCGTCGACGTCTCGTTGTACGGCAACGGACTTCACATCGCTCCCGGCGGACGCACGGCCCGCCTCGAACGTCACGACGGCGTGCTCGTCGCCGTCTCCGACACCGTGATTACAGACGAGGATGTGGTCGATCTCGTCGACTCGATTCGACGCTGATGCCCTGGCTGGCCGATACCAGCGTCGCAGTACCTGCGCTCCTGGCATCCCATCTGGCGCACGCTCAGGTATAGCGTCACCTCGCCGGACGCGAGGTCGGCTTGACTGCCCACGCTGCTCTTGAAACCTATTCCGTTCTAACGCGCCTGCCGGGTGACGCGCGATTGAGCCTCGAAGACGCCTCGACGCTCATCGCTGAACGATTCGATCCGATCATCGCTCCCGAAGCCGATACGGCTGCGCTCCTCGTGCGAACCTTGTCCGAAATGGGCATCGGCGGCGGAGCCGCTTACGACGCGTTGATCGGACTCACGGCAAAGCAGGCTGGGGCGACACTCCTCACTCGGGATGCGCGCGCTCGGACTACATATCTCGCCGTCGGGGTGGAACACGAGGTAGTGGGCTGAACGGTCGTTGCTCAGGTGAGATTCTTGGCCAGGCGAAGGGTCGCGAGTCGATCGGGATCGGCCAGGCCGGACATTGCGATCTCGTAGTCGGGCAACTCGTAGACCTCGCCGTCGTCGGTGATCATCAGGAACCGGTCGAACTGGGAAAGAAATGTTCGATCGTGACTGACCGCAACCACAGTGCCCTGGAAGCCGTCGAGGGCCTTCTCCAATGCTTCCGACGACTCGACGTCGAGGTTGTCGGTCGGCTCGTCGAGAAGCAGCACGTTGTGCCCTTCGAGTTCCAGGCAAAGGATCTCGAGCCGTGCCTTCTGACCACCGGAGAGGGTCTGAAACTCTTGCCGGGCATTCGTGGCAAGCCCGTAACGGGCGAGTGACTTCATCGACTTCTCGTCGTCATGGACACGGTCGCGCACGATCTCGAAGCATTGCCGGCCGCGAAAGTCAGGCCGATCGTTGATCTGGGTGAACACACCGACCGAGGTGCGCGGACCGAAGCTGATCGTTCCGTGATCCGGAACAGTGGTCCCCGCCAGAGCGCCGAGCAGGTGGCTCTTGCCGGTCCCGTTGGGGCCGATCAACCCGAGCCGCTCACCGAAATGAACCTCGTCGGAGAACGGGAGGAACAGGTCGCCGATCGACACCCCCTCGATCTTGGCCACCCGTCGGGCGGAATCTGCTCCCCGCAACTTGACGTAGATCTGTTGGTCGGGTGCCGGTGGTGGTGGCGGACCAGCAGCGACGAACTTCTCCCATCGAGTCTCAGCTGCGTTGGCCTTCGTCGCGTTCTTGAAGTTCTGGGCGGCTCGCTGTTTCATGATCTTCATGTGCTGAAACAGTCGTCGTTCCTCGTCGTTCCAACGCTTGACTCCGTCGCCCAGCAACTCCTGACGCTTGGCCCGCGCCTCGGGGAAGGTGGTGTACGAGCCGCCGTGAACCCAGCAGCCGGATCCCTCAATGACGACGATCTTGGTGGCAACACGCTGCAGCATCGTGCGATCGTGGCTGACCATCAGGATCGTCGACTTCGATGCCCGAATCTGATCTTCGAGCCAACCCCTCGTCGGGATGTCGAGGTAGTTGTCGGGCTCGTCGAGCAGCAAGACGTCGGCGCCAGACGTCAGCAGCAGATCGAGCACCAGCCGTTTGCGTTCCCCGCCGGACAACTCGGAAACGAGACGGGTCGAGAAGTCGTCGATCGAGCTCTTCACGCTTCGTCGCGCAGCAGCCTCCCACCGCATCTCGAGTTCGTACCCGCCAAGGTCGCCCCAGTCGGTGAGCGCCGTCGCGTATCCCATGCCATCGTCGTTGCCGCCAGCAAGTGCACGCTCGGAAGCAACGAGCGCCCGACCAGCGTCGCGCAATGAGCCGGGCGCGACTTCGATCAGCATTTCGCGGAGCGTGTCGGTCGGTTGGGACATTCCGACGTCTTGGGTCATCGTGAGCATCGAGCCGCCGATCGCATAGTCACCCTCATCGGCTTGGAGTTCGCCGGACAGGATCCGCAAGATTGTGCTCTTCCCGACACCGTTCGCGCCGACCAGCGCGGCATGTTCGCCAGGCGCGATCCCGAAGCTGACGTCGAAGAACAGCGAGTCCGACCCGGGTGGCGCGTACTCCAACTCGGACACCACGATGCTGCTCACGACGCCGATTATCACTCAGCTTCGTC
>JANOEM010000479.1:0-4929 GCA_031413195.1 Actinomycetes bacterium | reverse complement strand
TGAGCCAGTTCGACGAAGTCATCGCCTGCACCCCACCCACGGCGCGCGCCCGGCCAGCGCGAGAACTCGTCGAGGCGGCTGGCGCAATGGGGTGCAGTGCCCAAGAGATAGACGACGTCGGTATTGCTCTCGAACGGACCCTCGCCGCGTCCGCCGCAGCCGACCAGATCGTGGTGACCGGTTCGATCTACCTCGTCGCGGACGCTCGAGCGTGGCTGTCTGCGATGGTGCCCCTTCAAGCGGGTGGATGATTCCTGTTCGCGCTGTTCGCGGCCGGTCGAGGCACACTGGCGGATGTGTCAACTCTCGCTGAATTCCTGACGCGAGTCGTCGGTACCGATCCGTCGATCGATCTCGTCATCGAGGCAATGGTGAACTGGTCGGCTGACAACGGCCGAACGCTCTATCCACACCAGGAGTCTGCGATCCTCGAACTGCTGACCGGCAGCAACGTGATCCTTGCTACACCAACAGGATCGGGCAAGTCGATGGTCGCGTTGGCTGCGCACGCGAAGGCACGAGTGATGGGTGGGCGAAGTTGGTACACCGCTCCGGTCAAGGCATTGGTGACGGAGAAGTTCTTCGACCTGTGCGAGCAACTGGGTCCGGAACACGTCGGGATGATGACGGGCGACTCGTCGTTCAATGCGGATGCACCGATCATGTGCTGCACGACCGAGATCTTGGCGTTCAAAGCGCTCCGCGAAGGGCCACTGACCGACGCTGACACGGTAGTGCTCGACGAGTTCCACTTCTATGCCGATCCTGACCGAGGTTGGGCGTGGCAGGTGCCCTTGCTCGAACTCTCTCGCGCCACCTTTCTTTTGATGTCGGCGACACTCGGCGACACTCGCTTCCTCGCTACTGACCTGAGCCGCCGGACCGGTCGTCCGACAGTGGTCATCGACGACTCGGTCCGTCCTGTCCCGCTCCGCCACGAGTTCCGCCACGAGCGCCTCCACCACGTCGTCGAGGAGTTGATCAACGCCGACGCGGCGCCCCTGTACCTGGTCAACTTCACCCAGGCCGATGCGGTCGAGCAAGCCAACAACCTCGCCTCGATCGTCAAGCTCGGCCCAACGGCCAAAGCCGCCGTCGCCGCCGAACTGGCGCGAGTCGCGATGCCGCCCGGCTTCGGTCGCGATCTCGCTCGACTTCTTCGCAACGGCGTCGGAGTTCACCACGCCGGCATGTTGCCCAGGCATCGTCGCCTTGTCGAACGTCTCACCCAGCAGGGGGTCCTGAAAGTCGTATCCGGGACCGACACCCTGGGGGTCGGCGTGAACCTGCCGATCCGGACGGTGGTGTTCACCCGGTTGTACAAGTACGACGGCAGCGGAAGCCGATTGCTGAGCGCTCGCGAGTTCCATCAGATCGCCGGTCGCGCCGGGCGAGCCGGATACGACGCCGAGGGTTTGGTGGTGGCTCTCGCCCCCGAACACGAAGCCGAGTATGCGAGCCGGATGGCGAAGGCCGGAACCGACACCAAGAAGCAGCGCAAGGCAACCAAGCCGGCCGCGCCGCGGGGCTTCGTCCACTATGACGCAGCAACCTTTGCGGCCATGCAGCTCGCGCCCCCGGAGCGCCTGGAATCGAGCTTCACGGTCACGCCGGCGATGCTCCTCCATCTGCTCGATCGTCCGGCCGACACCTGGTCGACCGCGAAAGCGCTCCTGCTGGACAACCATGAACCACGACCGCGCCAACGACGCCACGTTCGTCGGGCGATCGGTCTGTATCGCTCGTTGCGTGCCAGCGGAGTCGTCGAGGAGTTGGCCGAGGCACTGCCGGACGGCCGGCGGGTGAGGGTGGACCGCTCGCTGCAACACGACTTCGCCCTCAACCAGCCACTGGCGCCGTTCCTGCTCGACGTCTTGCCGATGCTCGATTCCGAAGACATCGGACACCCGCTGGCCGTCCTCGCAGCCGTCGAGAGCGTGCTCGATGATCCTCGTCAGGTGTTGTTCGCACAGCGTGATCGGGCCAAGACCGAGGCGATGGCCGAGATGAAGGCGGCCGGGGTCGAGTACGAGGAGCGCATCGAGCGGCTCGAGAAGGTGACCTGGCCCAAGCCGATGGCGATTGAGTTGTACGAGGCTTTCGACGAATGGCGGATTCACCACGCTTGGATCGACGGGGCCAACATCTCACCGAAGGGTGTCGTGCGTGACATGTGGGAACGGGCGATGGACTTCCCGAGCTTTGTTCGTCACTACGGCCTCAAGCGGTCCGAGGGAACGTTGCTTCGCTACCTCAGCGATGCCTACCGCACGATCACCCGAACGATTCCGGACGACTCGAAGTCCGATGAGATCCGCGAGATCGCCGATTGGCTCGATGGCGTGATCCGGGCGACGGACTCGAGCCTGATCGACGAGTGGCAGGCAATGCGCGATGGGGCGCCGCCTCTTGCCGCTGGCGGTATCGACGCTAGAGACGTTGGTGACCGATCGGACGTCGTTCGTCGCCCGGCAGCCCTTCGCGCCTTGATCCGGAGCAGGGTCTTCCGGTGGGTGCAACTCGCCGCAGCGCGCAACTGGGATGCATTGCGCGAGGATCTGATCGAGGCAGGCGACAACCGCTGGACCACGGAATCGCTGGCGACGGAGTTCGTTGGATACTTCGCCGAGCACGAAACGATCGGCATCGACGCCGACGCTCGTGGTCCACATCGATTCATGGTGACAGCTGAGTCCGAGTCAGGGTCTGAGTCAGGGTCTGAGTCAGGGTCCGAGTCAGGGTCCGAGTCCGGGTCCGAGGGTCGGCGATTGACCGTTCAGCAGACCCTCGTCGACCCGCAGGGATTCGACGAATGGCTGTTGACGGCGACGTTCGACCTCGACGCGACAGAGCGTGACGGCGAAATCCGGGCAACGGTCATCGGCCTGTCGCGTGGCTGAGCCAGGTTCGATTCAGGACGAGTGGCGATAGAACTCGATGGGTTCAGCAGGCAGCGGAGCGTTCCCTGCAATGAGATCGGCGGCCTTCTCGGCCATCATCATCACCGGCGCGTAGATGTTGCCGTTGGTGACATACGGCATCGCCGACGCATCGCACACCCGAAGCCCGTTCACACCGTGCACCTTCATCGTCAACGGGTCAACGACGGACATCTCGTCGGTACCCATCCGGCACGTGCACGACGGGTGCAACGCCGTTTCGGCGTCCTTGGCAACCCAATCGAGGATCTGCTCGTCTGTTTGGACTTCGGCACCCGGGGAGATCTCGCCGTCGCTGAAGGGAGCGAATGCAGCAGCACCGAGGATGCTGCGGGTGACGTGGATCGCCTCGACCCATTCACGCCGGTCCTCATCGGTCGACAGGTAGTTGAACCGCAGCGCCGGTTTGACGCGCGGATCGGCCGACGTGATCTTGACCGAACCCCGTGAATCGCTATACATCGGACCGATGTGAACCTGGTAGCCATGCTCGATCTTGCGGCCATCGGCTGGGGTCGAGCCGTCGTAGCGAATGGCGATCGGCAGGAAGTGGAACATCAGATTGGGGTACTTGACGTCGTCGTTCGAACGAACGAATCCGCCGGCCTCGAAGTGGTTTGTCGCACCTTCGCCACGACGAAAGAACAGCCACTTAAAGCCGATCCACGGCCGCTTCCACAGCTTCAGCGCCGGTTGCATCGAGACCGGCTGGCGGCAGGCGTGCTGGATATAGACCTCGAGGTGGTCCTGCAAGTTCTCGCCGACGCCGGCAAGATCGTGGACCACCGGGATGCCGAGTGCCGCCAGTTCCTCGCTCTTGCCGATTCCGCTGACTTGCAGCAACTGGGGCGTGTTGATCGCTCCGCCGCACAGCACGACATCTCGAGCGTTCACCGTTTGGCGAGCACCACGACCCACGGTGTACTGCACACCGGTTGCCGTCTTTCCGTCGAAGAGAACTTTGCTCACCAGCGCCCTGCAGACGAGATCGAGGTTCGGCCGCTTCAGGACAGGATGCAGGTAGGCGCGCGCCGCGCTGAGCCGCCGACCGCGGCGGATGTTGCGATCGAAACGAGCAAAGCCCTCCTGGCGGAACCCGTTCACGTCGTCGGTGAGTGGGTAGCCGGCTTGTTGCACCGCATCGAAGAACGCACCGAACAGCGGAGTTGCAGCGGGACCACGTTCGACGGCCAGCGGCCCCTTCGCTCCTCGGAACGCGTCGCCCCCCGCGAGGCAGTTCTCCATCTTCTTGAAGTACGGCAGGCAGTGCGCATAGTCCCACGTCTCCATCCCGGGATCGGCGCCCCACCGTTCGAAGTCCATTGGGTTGCCTCGCTGGAAGATCATCCCGTTGATGCTGCTCGAGCCGCCGAGGACCTTGCCGCGAGCGTGGTAGATCCGCCGACCGTTCATGAACGGCTCTGGCTCAGACTCGTACTTCCAGTCGTAGAACCGACTACCGATGGGGAATGCGAGCGCCGCCGGCATGTGGATGAAGACGTCCCACTTCGAGTCGCGCCGGCCGGCCTCGAGCACCAGAACCGACTTGGTCGGGTCGGCGCTGAGACGGTTGGCCAAGGCGCACCCAGCAGATCCGCCGCCCACGATCACGTAGTCGTAGGTCTTGTCCATGTCGATCGCTCTCCCCGGTTTCGCAGAGATCGAAGTCTACGGATCCGAATCAGGCAGGAGCGACGATCACGGCGAGGTAGTTGCCACCACCAGGAGCGTCGGGACCGAACGCTGAAACAGTCACGTTCCAATCGGCGCTCGTCGCAGTAAATCCGACATTGCCTCCAGTTGCCGAGTCGGCGAGGTTGTCGAAGTCGCCGGTGATCGTGAAGCCATCTTCAGCGAGTGCGCTCCGGTAGGCGGCGACATCGGCCGCTGCATCATTGGTGGTGTACCGCAGCGTGAAGGTTCCTTGCAAGCCGAGCCCCGTCTCCAACGGGAGGTCCGGAGTGACGACGTCGGCCGGGAAGTCGTTGGG
>JANOEM010000478.1:0-23950 GCA_031413195.1 Actinomycetes bacterium | reverse complement strand
AGCACCCGCGGCACGTTCGAGGGGTACTGGAACAATCCGGACGCCGACAACGAACGACTACGTGACGGGGCCTACTGGACAGGCGACCTGGCGTATCGCGACGAGGCCGGGTACTTCTACTTCGCGGGGCGCAACGCCGACTGGATGCGCGTCGATGGTGAGAACTTCTCCAGCGCGCCAATCGAGCGGATCATCGGCCGGTTCCCGAACGTCGTACTCGTCGCGGTGTACGGCGTACCGGATCCCGAGATCGGCGACCGGGTGATGGCCGCGGTACAGCTCACCGATGACGCGGTGTTCGACCCTGCCGCGTTCGCCGAGTTCCTCGCGGCCCAACCTGACCTCGGTCCGAAATGGGTACCGACGTATGTGCGTCTCGCCCACACGCTTCCGATGACGCAGACAAACAAGATCCTCAAGCGCACGCTCGTCTCACAGCAATGGACGACCTCCGACCACATCTGGTGGCGGCCCGGACGGGATCTGGTTTACGTGCCCTTCACTGCCGACGACCGAGCGGATCTTTTCGGGCACTTCGCTGGCGCAGCTGCATCGGCCCGCCTCAACGCCTGAACGCAGTCATCGTGGCAGCAGTTGGGTGCGGCCGTGGTGATCGAACTCGGCTTCCAGTTCGCGGGCGTCATCGAGGGTGAACCGTCTGTACGGGTCGCCCCGTTCGGGTTGCCACCAGACGGGATCCGTGGTGTTCCATGCGGCGACGCGTAGCGGCTGCTTGTTGAGCTTGTTGTTCGCCGTGAGTGGCATGTCATGAACCACCCGGACGAATCGTGGTGCCCACTTCGTGCCGAGGTCGAGTTGCAAGCCGAGGAACGTGGCGAATGCCGCCGGATCGAAATCTGATTCGGGCTCCATCTCGACTGCCGCCATCACCTGATCACCGGTTCGCGGATCCGCGACGGCGTACACGGCCACCATCACGGCATACGGCAACCGTTGGAGGATGTTCTCGATCGGGGCTGCGGCGAAGTTCTCGCTGTCGACCCTCAGCCAATCGGTGCTTCGGCCGGCGAAGTAGTAAAAGCCGGCAGCGTCGACAAAGGCGAGATCCCCGCTCCAGTACCAGCCGTTGCGAAGTCGATCCGATGTTGCCTCGTCGTTGTTGTAGTAACCCTCGAACACTCCGCCGCCGGTGCGATTGACGATCTCGCCGATCGCAACGTCACCGTTGATCAGCGCGCCATTTTCGTCGAACACTCCCGCTGGGCAGGGCAGCATCGTCTGTGAATCGACGACGGTGACATCGGCAACACCGTCGTCACGGGGTAGGCCGAGAGCGCCGGGCGGAGTCTCGGGCGTGCGCATGATGACCACCACGCTCTCGCTCGAGCCGTACCCCTCGACAAGGGGGCAGCCGAACCGGTCGCCGAATCGCTGACGGTCCTGCGCACTGGCCTCGGTTCCGAACCCCAGTCGCAAGGAATGATCTCGATCGTGCTCGGTCGCGGGCTGGGCCAGGACGTACGCGACTGTTCGACCGACGTAGGTGAAGTACGTACAGCTATAGCGGCGCACGTCGGGCAGGAACCCGCTTGCCGAGAACTTCCGGCGGAGCACGACGGTGGCGCCGACTGCCAACGACGGCGCCCAGCACGCCATCAACGCGTTGCCGTGGAACAGCGGCATCGCGCAGTAGCTGACGTCATCCCCGGTCACTCCGTAGCCCTGTGCTGCTCGCTGGCCCGTCATCGCCATGCGTTCGGTGGTGCAGATCACTGCCTTGGGTGCACTGGTCGAACCGCTGGTGAAGAGCAGGAACGCAAGGGTCTCGGGCGGCGGGTCGTTGTCGGGAAGGGCAGCGCGCTCGGGGACCGTGTAGTCGCCTTGATCGATCAACTGCACGCGGCCGTTCGCTGCACCAAGGTCCAAGTCCGTAAGAATCGCCGCCGAGGCGCTGTCGGTAATGATCAGTTGGCAGTGGGTGTGGCGGATGTCCTGGGCGAGTTCCTGGCCGCGGCGGGTGGGGTTGATGCCGACGATCGTCGCGCCGGCAAACGCTGCGCCGCCTGCGAGGAACAGATACTCGGGCACGTTGTCGAGCAGGACGCCGACGTGGAACGGCCCCGGCAGACGCAGGTCGGACAACATCTCTGCCCGGCGGGCGGATTCCCCGACCACCTCGCGCCATGTCCATGACTCGTCCTCGAATACGTAACCGACGTGATCGTCGGCGGCGCGGTCTCGCAACAACGAAGCAAGCGTCGTCCGCTCGACTACTTCAGGCGTGGGCTGAGCAGGTGTCACGTGCCGGCCGCTGTCGCGAGTTCGGGCAGGACGGTCGGGGGCAGCGGGTGACGGTACAACGCAGCCGCGTTGAGGCTGCACATCTTGCGGACCTCGTCGGCAGGAATGTGCCCCCACGTCTCCTCGATCGTTCGCTGGACGTTTGGCCAGATGCTGTCGCCGTGCGGGTAGTCGACCTCGACCATGATGTGATCCACTCCGATCACGTCGCGGCAGTCGATCGTCGATGGATCGTCGAACGTGCAGAACCAGAAGTTCCGGCGGAGCACCTCGTCGGGCGGAACAGCCCAGTCACCGGCGTAGCCATTGCGGACACGCATGATCCGCAGCCGATCGATCAACATCGGAACCCATCCGATTCCGCCCTCGCTCATCGCGATCTGCAGCGTCGGGTGACGGAGGGGATAGCCGCTCCACAGCCATTCGGCGCAGGCCGACAGCGACAGCTGGCCGAACATGGTCGCGCCAAGCTGCACCGGGGGAGCGCCTTCGGGCATCGGATACGTGCCGGATGATCCGACGTGCAGGTTGATCACCGTGCCGGTGTCGACGCACGCCTCGATGATCGGGTCCCACCAGCCGCTGAACAACGATGGGAAGCCGATCGCGTGCGGGCGTTCAGGCAACGTCACGCACGTGAATCCACGTGCTGCGTTGCGGCGGATCTCTGCCGCGCCGAGTTCCGCGTCGGCAAGGAAGGTGATGCCCATCGGGATGATCCGGTGCGGATACGGCGAGTACCACTCGTCGAACAACCAGTCGTTCCAGGCGCGAGTCACAGCGAGACCCACTGCCGGATCGGATGCGGTACTGAACACGCGACCGCAGAATCCGCTGATCTGGGAGGGGAAGTTGACGGACGCCCACACGCCGCACAGATCCATGTCGGCGATGCGCGCGTCGATGTCCCAGCAGCCGCGACGCATGTCCTCGAACCGCGCAGGCTCGAGGCTCTGCGAGACGCGACCGGCGACGGCATTGAGGCCGACCTGGCTGAACCGACGACCATCGAACTCCCAGACCTGATGGCCTCGCTCGTCCTCGATCAGTTGTGGTGCCTGATCCTGGAGCGCCGCCGGTAACCGATCGACGAACATGTCAGGGGGCTCGACGAGATGATCGTCGACCGAGATCACGGTGTAGCGAACGGTCTCTGCAGGCGGGTCGGGTAAGAGGGCGGCTTCGTTCGTCGCGCCAATCGTGTAGGTCATGTACCTCCCTCGACCAATCCGAGCTCTCTGGCCCTGTCCAAAGCTTGCACATACCCACCGTTCGGCACAGCCGGATCATCGATCAGGCTCGCGATCGCGGTGCCGATGACAGCGGGGGAGACTCCGTGGCGGGCGACGAAGTCGAGCTGCGCGCCGGCGGCAACGACACGCTCCGTTGCCACAAAGCCGGGGTTCACGTTGAATGCTCGAATGCCTCGATCGCCGTATTCGACGACCAGCATGTCGGCGATGCGATGGAAGCCGGCCTTGGTGACCGAGTACGCCAACGGCCAACCGCCGCTGCCGACCGGCGCTCGGGGGGTGACCTGGCCGGCGCCTGACGTAACGTCACAGATCGTGCCGCCCCCAACCGCCAGCATGTGGTGGAGCGCACGTTGGGTGATCAGCATCTGCGCCGTGATGTTGCAGGTGACTCGATTGATCAGGTTCTCCGGTGTGCAGTCGGCGAACAGGGTGTCGTTACCGACGCCTACATAGATCGCGTTGTTGACGAGCACGTCGAGGCGCCCGCCAAGGTCTCTGACCGCAATGTCGACTGCGCCGGCCAACGTGTCCAACTGCAACAGGTCGAGCTTGACCGGGATCGCTCGCGCTCCGCACCGTTCGATCTCGCGCGCCGTGGTCGAGAGGCTTCCAGGTAGCGAGGTTCCCGTCTCTGGAGCGATCGACGACGGGTCGCCCTCGTCGACTGTGCGGGCGGTGATTGCGACGTCGTAGCCGGCGCGTGCGAGCGCAAGCGCGATTCCCTTCCCGATCCCCCTACTCGCTCCTGTGACGAGCGCCGTCCTGCGAACCCCCACGTGTCGCCTGTTCAGCTGAACTGGGTCAAGCGAAGCATCTTGATCGCATTCCCACGGACGAGCTTGTAGACCGTTGCGTCGTCCAGATCGGCGACCTGTTCCGCGAACAGTTTCTGCGAGTCGGGCCAGGTGGAATCGGTGTGGGGGTAGTCGGTCTCGTAGGTGACGTTGTCGACGCCGATCCGATGCAGGCTCTCGAGCCCGTGGCGGTCACGGAAGAAGCAGCCGTAGATCTGTCGGTGCCAGTAGGTGCTCGGCGGTTCGGGGACGATCTCTTTCACTCCGCCCCAGGCGCGGTGCTCGCGCCAGACATCGTCGACGCGCTCGAGGATGTACGGGATCCACCCGATCTGCCCCTCGCTGTAAGCAAGCTTGAGGTCAGGGTGGCGAACGAGGATGCCGCTGAACAAGAAGTCGCTGAGCGAACTCATTGCATTGCCGAAGCTGAGCGTTGCGGCAACCGCCGGGGGCGCATCGGACGAGGTCGCCGGCATCTGCGATGACGAACCGATGTGCATGCAGACGACCGTCTTGGTGTCGGCGCAAGCCTGGAAGAACGGTTCCCAGTAACCGCTGTGGATCGTCGGGAGTCCGAGCTTGGCCGGAATCTCGCTGAACGCCACTGCCGTGACACCTCGCGCAGCGTTGCGCCGGATTTCGGCAGCGGCGGCGTCGACGTCCCACAGTGGCACGATCGGGAGCGGGATCAATCGGCCGCCGGAGTCGCCGCACCACTCCTCGACCATCCAGTTGTTGTACGCCGTCACACATGCCATCGCGAGTTCCTTGTCGGCAGCTTCGGCAAAGGTCTGCCCGCAGAATCGAGGCATCGTCGGGAAGCACAACGACGCTTCGACGCCATCGATGTCCATGTCTGCGAGACGTGCCTTGGGGTCGTAACAACCTGGGCGCATCTCGTCGTACGTGATGGGTGACATCGTCATGTCATCGCGATCGAAACCGACCGCAGCGACGTGGCGCTTGTGCGGCGCGATGAGATCACCGTAGAACCAGCAATCCGACTTGGGGGCATCGTCGTCCCACTCGAAGTGGTACCTGGTGCCGCCCAGATATGTCATCCCGGCGATGCCACGTCGTTCCACGCGAGGCTTGTCGGGATGGTCCTGGAACTTGGCCGGCAACCACCGGTCGAACAGGTGCGGGGGCTCGACGACATGGTCGTCGACACTGATGATCTTGGGGATCTCTCGCTCGGTCACGGCAACCCTCACGGTTCTGCGAAATCTTGGGGAAAAGTGCGTTCAACCCAATGATTGAACGTTTCTGACACGGTATCAGATTTTCTTCGAGGGCCTCCGGCGGAGGGCTTTGCCGTTGCTCTCAAACGCCGATTCAGGCCGAGATGATGTCGGCCGCGAAAGTATCGAGCGACCTGGAGAACTCGTCGAGGTCGGTTCCCGGCAGGGTGATCGTGACACCGTTGACACCCTCGGCGTCGAGTTCGCCAAGTTCGTCGCGGAGTCGCAGTGGGTCCCATCCCGTCGACCCGAAGCCCGACAGCCCCCACGGTGTGAACCAGATCTGCAATGGGGTCGCTCGCCCGACCTCGTCGCTCATCGCGCGCGCAAGGGTGATGCGTGCGCGGAGGTCATTGATCGACTCGATTCCCGGGGTCTGCAGCAGACGGGCAGCACTCGCGGGGCTCGGCATCGGTACCCAGCCGTCGGCCGCGATCACGGCTCGCCGGATCGCTGCTTTCGAGTTGCCCCCGACGAGAAGGGGAGGGTGTGGGCGTTGGGCCGGCAGCGGTTGGATCACGTTCGCAGCAGCGTCGAACCCGGCGCCCGACAGCGTCACCGGCTCCCCGGTCCAGGCGGCCTTCATTGCGGCCAATGCGTCATCGGCTCGTTCGCCGCGATCCTCGTACGACGCACCGAGCGCAGCGAACTCCGGCTCGAGGTACCCCGCGCCGACTCCGACGATCATCCGCCCGCCACTCAACGAATCGAGCGACGCAATGCTGTGCGCGGCAAGGAACGGATTGCGGTAGCCGAGGATCAACAGATTCGTCTGCAGACGAATCGTTGTCGTCGCTGCCGCAGCGAACGACAACGCGATGAACGGATCAAGAGAATGATGTCCACCTCGAGCAAGCCACTTGGCGGGCGGGAACGGATGGTCGGTGACGAACACCGCGTCATAGCCGGCAACTTCCGCGCGATGGCTGACCGTGGCGATCGCATCGGCGGTAGCGAGCGCTGGGCTGGCGGGGAGGCGATCGGTGGGGAGTCCGAGTGAGATCAGCATCGCTGCGAGCATAGAATCTGACGGCGCATCAGAAACGCTGGAGCGCACTTCGGCACGGACGAACTGGGGAAGACGGACATGGGCTCACTCGATGGCAAGGTTGCGATCGTCACGGGCGCCGGTCAGGGCGTCGGCCGTTGTCACGCCGAGTTCCTGGCCGCCGAGGGCGCAGCGGTGGTCGTCAATGACATCAGCGAACACGCCGACGAAGTCGCTGCCGCGATCGTCGCAGCGGGCGGGCGAGCCGTTGCCAAGCGCGGCAGTGTGTGCGATTGGGAGGAAGCCCGAGAGCTTGTCGCCGCTGCCATCGCCGAATTCGGCGATCTCCACATCCTGGTCAACAACGCCGGGTTTCTGCGCGATGCAATGAGCTTCTCGATGGAGGAGTCGCAATGGGATTCCGTCGTCGAGGTCCACCTCAAAGGCCACTTTGCTCCGAGTCACTTTGCTGCTACCTATTGGCGCGAACAGGCCAAGGCGGCAGGCGACGGTGCGGCGCTGGTCCCTCGCCGGATCATCAACACGACCAGCGAGAGCGGGCTGTTCGGTGGCCCGGGGCAGAGCAACTACGGCAGCGCGAAGGGTGGCATCATCACGATGACGTTGGTCCATGCCCGCGAACTGCAGCGTTACAACGTCACCGTCAACGTGATCGCCCCGCGGGCGCGCACCCCAATGACCGATGTCAACCCCAAGTTCGCCAAGCCCGAGACCGGGTTCGACAAGTACGACCCCGCCAATGTCAGCCCGATGGTGGCGTTTCTGGCTGGCGACGCAGCGGGGGACATCAGTGGCCAGGCGTTCATCGTGCTCGGTGATCAGGTCCATCGCATCCGGCCGACCTCGATCGTTTCATCGATCAGCGGCGGTGCGAAGCGTTTCAGTGTCGACGACCTCGTCGCCGCCAAGGCCGAACTGCTCGGCGAACTTCCCGCCGGCGTACCCGTATGGGGCGGCCCACCGATGTGATCGGTCCCGGGATTCTCAGCTGCCGGTCAGCAGCCGGTCAGCGGCCGGTGAGCGAGCGGTAGAGCAGCACAGCAACCGTGTCGCGCAGGGCTTCCGGCGGTGCGCCTCGCCGGGCGATCTCGGTGCGATAGGGCAGTAGGCGCTCGATGATCGCGATCATCGAGGTGGCTGTCACGAACGGGTGAATCGATGCGGGCAGGCGACCATCGGCTTGCGCCTGCTCGACCATCTTCGACATCGCCTCGATCAACAACAGGTTCGCCTTCGATCGGGCCTCCCTGAATGCCGGGTCGCCCTCTTCGGCTTTCAGGTTGCGAACCCGGAGCACGGCGTTGTTGTCATCCCAAAACGTGGTGTAAGCGTCGACGAACTCGCCGGCGCGGGTCAGTCCATCTTCTGCGTCCCAGCCATTCTCGAGATGCGAGACCAGTGGCAGTTCGTCGGCGGTCGCCTGTTCGGCCAGGGCCAGCAATGCCGCATCGACGTCGACGAAGTACTGGTAGAAGGTCGCAGGCGACGACCCGACCTCTCGTGTGATGTCGACGATCTTGAGATCGAGGACCCCTGACTCCGCGAGCAGTTTCGACGTTGACTCCAAGAGGCGGGCTCGGGTGGTCTCGGCTCGGGTGCCGAGCACTCTGCCGTCTGCTCCCAGGATCAGGTTGTTCGTTCGGGCCACGTTGCTCCTCGTCTCCGCCTCTTCTCCGCCTCAGGAACCGTACACGGCGGCAGGAGGCGGGGCGTCTTTGACAAGGTCGGCAACGAGGGGTCCGATCTCGCCGGGGTCAAAGCGATCTGCCTTGTCGAACACAGCGCCATGTTGCCAACCATCGGCGACGCTCAACTGACCACCCGCGATCTCGAACATCCGCCCGCTGACGTTGCACCCTGCAGAACCGAGCCACACGACGACCGGACTGATGTTGGCCGGATCCATGGCATCGAAGCCGACCTCGGGCTTCTTCATCATCTCCGCGAACGCATCCTCGGTCATCCGACTGCGCGCCGATGGGGCGATCCCGTTGACCAGGATCCCATAGCGCCCGAGTTCCTGAGCGGCGACGACCGTGAACGCCGCGATGCCGGCCTTGGCCGCCGAATAGTTGGCCTGGGAGACGCTCCCGAAAAGTCCAGCCCCGGACGATGTCGTGACGATCCGGGCCTCGACCTGCCGACCGGCCTTGGACTCGCTCCGCCAGTGATCGATGGCATGACGCACCGGGCAGAACATCCCGCGCAGATGAACCCGCATCACGGCGTCCCACTCGTCGACGGACATGTTGACGATCATCCGGTCGCGAACGATGCCAGCGTTACAGACCAGGGTGTCGAGACGACCGTAGGTCTCGATGGTCTGTTCGACGAGGTGACCGGCCTGATCCCAATCGCTCACATCGTCGCCGTTGACGATCGCATCTCCGCCGAAAAGGTGGATCTCCTCGACGACCTCCTGTGCAGGCGACAGCGTGCCACCGCTGCCGTCCAGCTCTGCGCCGACGTCGTTGACGACGACCTTCGCCCCGGCCGACGCAAAAGCCAAGGCATGCGCCCGGCCCAATCCACGGCCGGCTCCGGTGATGATGACGACTCGTTCATCGCAGATTCCCATGCTGTCCTCCTCCAGTGCGTCCGCACAGCGTGCGGCCAATCGATCGCCGTTTTCGAAGTGTCGAAATCGTATCTGACGCCCCGTCAGAAAGCCGTCCTCGTCGGTTGCCGGCAGACGGCGTAGTGTCGTGTGCATGCGTGGATCCCGGCGCAGAGACGATCGAACAAGGATTGCCGAGGAGCTTGCGCGGTTGACCCGCGACCTGCACGAAGCGAACGCTTCGGTCGAGCGGCTGCAACGGATCATCGATGTCGCCCCGGTCGGAATCGTCGCCTATGGAAATCGGCGGCAGGTCGAGTTCCTCAATCGGCGGGTCAGCCAGATGACCGGTGCCGACGATGCTCCGAAGTTCGAGCAGTTCTCCGTCGAAATGGTGCATCCCGATGACCAGGCCGAACAGGAGGCAGCAGCGGTCTCGGCTTGGGCGGGCAACCTCAGCCATGTCCGGGTCAGGGTTCGCAACAAGACTGGTGATTGGATCCACGTCGACGGTTCGATGCTGCCGACTTTCAACGACGGCGTGGTGGACGGGGTCGTTGCCATCTATCGCGATGTGAGCCACCAGATCGAGCAGAACAGGGCGGTCCTGCGCTTTCGGGCCATCGCGGAGACCACCACCGACATCATTGGGATTACCGACCTCAACGGCAAGATCGTGTACCTCAACCCGGCCGGTCAAGCATTCCTCGGTCAGAGGGCCGTTGCGTTTGCCGAGCGCGACATGCGCGAGTTCTTCGAATACATTCCGGCCGAGTATCACCAGAGCCTGTTGAGGGATGCCTTTGCTGCGGTGATGCGCGGCGAGGTGTGGCAGGGCAACGTCGAGCTGATCCGTTCAGCAGACCTGGTGCGGGTGCCGATGTCGGCGGTCGTCGTCGGGGTGCCGGGCGACGGTGTCGACATCGCGGGAATCGCTGTCACATACCGTGATCTGTCGGATCGGGTGAGGATGGAAGCGGAACTTGCTCACGCCGCGGCTCACGATTCGCTCACCGGTCTGGCGAACAGGGAGGAACTGTTCCGATCGCTTGAATCCAGCCTGGCGTCGGGTGCTCCCACTGCGGTGTTGTTCTTCGATCTCGACAACTTCAAGGTCGTCAACGACAGCCTCGGGCACGCGGCCGGTGACCTCGTCCTGCGGTCGCTTGCCGAGCGCATTCGACAGGGCGCACGCGGCTCCGACGTGGTCGGTCGTCTCGGGGGAGACGAGTTCCTGGTCATCTGCCGCGGTGTCTCGACCAGTCACGAAGCAATGGCCATCGCAGGGGACATCCTGTCGACCGTCACGCTCGTGATGGACCTCGAGGGACGCAAACACTTCCTCAGCGGAAGCATCGGTGTCGCACTTTCCGGGAATCGTGGCTCGACCGCTGCAACGCTGATTCAAGAAGCGGACATGGCCATGTATCGGGCGAAACGCGCTGGCCGGCGACAGGCGATGCTGTTCGACGACTCGATGCGTGTCGAGGCACTCGACAGACTGGATCTCGACCGTGATCTGCGCCTCGCGCTCGAGAACAGCCAGTTCGAGTTGTACTTCCAGCCGCTGGTCCACTTCGACCAAGATCGAATCGAGAGCTTCGAAGCGTTGATCCGTTGGAGTCATCCGGTGCACGGTCTGCTCGTCCCGGACCAGTTTCTGCCGATGGTCGAGCGGGTCGGCCTTTCAAATGCCGTCGGCGAATGGGTGATCGCTCGAGCGGCGCTCGCAGCAGCAGAGTTGCGCAGGATCCAACCGAAAACCTGCATCGGGGTGAACGTTCATCCCGATCAGCTGCGTCAGCCCGGCTTCGTCGCCAACGTCGGTCGCCGCCTGGCTGAGGCAGGTGTCCCCGGCGACGCGTTTGCGATCGAGATCACCGAGCATGCGGTGATGGTGGACGTCGACGTCGAGCAGACACGAGTGGTGTTGGAACAGCTCCGGGCGATCGGCATGTCGATCGCAATCGATGACTTCGGAACCGGCTACTCGAATCTTGATCTGCTGCGCCACCTTCCGGTCGACTACTTGAAGATCGATCAGAGCTTCGTCGCCGGTCTCGGCGTCGAAGCGGGCGATACCCAACTCGTGCGGATGGTGCTCAGCCTCTCCCACGAGCTCGGTATCCAGGTCATCGCCGAAGGCGTTGAGACCGAGGTGCAGGCAACGGAGCTGCGCCGTCTCGGCTGTCGGATTGCCCAGGGATACTTCTATTCGCGTCCACTCAGCTTGGCCGACACGGCCGCTCTGCTCATCCGTCAGCAGGCCAACCCGCCGTCCAAACTCAGCACGGTCCCGGTCATGTAACGAGCGGTGTCGGATGCGATGTAGGCAAACGCTTCGGCCATCTCAATCGGTTCGGCCTGGGTCATCGGCGTCATCATCTTGGCCATCTCCTTGTAGTCGGCGCCCTCTGGGAGCGACATGAACGATTGGACGATGTTGGTGTTGGTGCCGCCGGGCGCGACAGCATTGACCCGAACACCCTTGCCGCGGTACTCGAAGGCGAGGGCCCGGGTGAGTTGCACCACTCCACCCTTGCTGCTGCAGTACGCGGCGCTCCACGGCAAGCCCATCAGCCCGGCGTTGGATGCGGTGTTGACGATGACTCCCTGACCCGTCTCGAGGAGGTGGGGGAGTGCGTAGCGACACATGTAGAACGTGCCGTTGAGGTTGACCCGCACGATCCGGTCGAACCACTCCGGGTCCTCCTCGTGGCTCCACGCGAAGTGACCGATGCCGGCGATGTTGAGCAGGATGTCGATCCCGCCCATCACGCCGACCGCTGCATCGATGGTCTGACTCACTGCGGTGGAGTCGCCGACATCGCAGACGAACGAGTGCGCGATGCCGCCGTCGGCGACGATCGACGCTGCGGTTTCGTCGGCTCCCTTCAGATCGACGCAGGCCACGATCGCACCCTCACGGGCGAAGAGCTGCGCCGTCGCCTTGCCGATTCCCGAACCCGTTCCGGTGATGACCGCGCGCCTGTTCGTGAATCTTCCAGTGTTGCCAGTGTTCATGCGTTACCTCCATACATCGTGCGGAGATCCTTCTTGAGTACCTTGCCCGTCGGGTTTCGGGGCAGGCTCTCGACGATCTCGAGCTGTTCGGGAATCTTGTGCATCGACAACTGGTGTTCTTTCAGGAAGTCCACAAGTGCTGGCAACGTCACAGTCGTACCTGGGCGAGGCACGACGACGGCACATGCGCGTTCACCACTGCCTTGGTCGGGCAGGCCGATCACGGCCGCGTCGGCGACTGCGGGATGCGCATGCAGGAGGTCTTCGATCTCCTTGGCCGAGATGTTCTCACCCTTGCGGATGATGATGTCCTTGAGTCGACCGGTGATGCTGACCCATCCGCCTTCATCGCGCACGCCAAGGTCTCCGGTTCGGAACCATCCTTCGTCGTCGAAAGCTTCGGCATCGAGTGACTCGTCGAGATAGCCCATGCACACCTGCGGCCCCTTGACCCGGAGCTCGCCCTCTTCGCCGGGGCCGCATTCGTGACCGTCGATCACCAGCCGCAGCTGTACGTCGGGGCATGCGCGTCCGTCAGTCTCGGCCTTCTTGTCATCCGGGTCATCGAGGTGGACCATGGTGTTGATCGGTGACTCCGTCAATCCCCAACCCCCGATCAGCGGAGCGCCCATCTCGGCCATCATCTCGGCATGCAGCGTCTTGGGCTTCGGGGCGCCGCCACCATTGAAGATTCGCACTGTTGGCATCAGCCGGGTGCCCGCTGGTTGCTGACGCTGGGCGTTGAGGTAGCTGAGCCAGAACACCGTTCCGGCGCCGGCGCAGGTCACGCCGTGCTCGCCGAGCCACCGTGGGGTTTCAGTCGGGTTGAACGTTTCGACCATCAACAACTCGACACCGGTCTGCATCGCGTTGAACAGCCAGACGAGCCCGCCGACGTGTGTGATCGGGAAGACCACGGCCGCCTTGTCGTTCGGTCCAACCTCCATGCTCCACTGCATCCCCGTATTGGCAGCAGACATGCTGCGATCGCAGTGCTTGGCACCCTTTGGATCAGCGGTCGTGCCGGACGAATAGAACAGCCAGCGCAACTCGTCCAGCGCCGGGACGTAGTCGGGCAGGTTCGTTGGATCGGCCTCGGGCAGGTCGGGATCGGCGACGATGATCTCGACCGCGAGACCTGCCGTAGCTTCTGCCGCCATCGGCGGATAGTCGAACCCGCGAAACGTGCCGGGAACGATCATCGCGGTGCATCCGCTCTGGCGAGTGATGAAGGCAACCTCGCGGGTGCGATAGATCGGCAGGATCGGGTTCTGGATCGCACCCAGACGAGACAGTGCGGCAGCGAGCACCATTGCCTCGAACCGTGACGGCAGGACCCACGACACATGGCTCCGGAGCCCGATGCCGTGGTTCGCCAACCCGGCGGCAACTCGTTCGCTCCACGCTCGGTACTCGCCGAAAGTCAGCGTCCGACCGGCCTCGTCGATCGCCATCAATTTGTCGGGTGTCGCTTCGGAGCGCTCGCAGATCAGTTGCCAGAGCGTCTTGCCGATGGTTTCGATCAAGCCCTGCGCGTTCAAGCCCTTCTCTGTCAAGGTCTGCTCGGGTTGGTCATTGTTCACCGGTTCCATGCGGATGCCTCCTGGTTGGCTCGTGGCTGTAACGCGAGTTTGTCGACCTTGCCGATCGATGTGAGCGCAAGGTCGGCGGTCAGCACCATCCGATCGGGTGCCTTGTACGAGGCAAGGTGCTGCTGGACGAAGGACCGGATCTCGGCGAGGGTCGGTGTTGCTCCGGGCGTCGGCACGACGAACAGTACGCCGATCTCGCCGAGTCGATCATCGACCCTCGCACCGACGACGGCCGCTGCCGCAACGGACGGATGGCCGCCCAGGCAGTTCTCGACCTCGATCGGGTAGACGTTGTTGCCACCGCGGATGTACATCTCGGTGTTTCGGCCGACGAGGCGGAGGTTGCCGTCGGCCCCGGTCCAGCCGAGATCGCCGGTGTGTAGCCATCCGTCGGGGTCGATCGCTTCAGCCGTGCGTTCCGGATCGTTCCAGTACCCACGCATCATCGCCCGGCTGCGCAGGCACACGGTCCCGACGTGATCAGGCCCCAGGCCGATCTGCGGATTGCCGGCATCGTCGACCAACTTGACCTCGACGCCCCCGTTCGAGCGACCGACGGTGTTGCACACCACGTCGTCGCCGTCGTCCAGGCGGGTCCCTGTTGCAAGGCACGATTCGGTGCTTGCGTAGCGGACGACCACCGGACAGCGCAGCTTCTCGCGCATCTCGGCAACCAGTTCGGGTGGTACTCGGGCTGCCCCGATTCCGGCTACTCGCAGGCTCGACACGTCGGTCCGGGCGAAGTTGGGATGATCGAGCATCATCCGGTACTGGGTGGGGACGCCTTGGCAGACCGTCACGCGTTCGCTGCCGATCAACGCGAGTGCCGCTTCGGCTGTCCATGGCGCCGGCACGACGACGGTCGTGATGACATGTTGGAGTTCGTCCCAGACCCGTGTCATTGCGCCGACGTGCGAGAACGGCAGCGGCGAAAGGCGACGATCACCGGCAACGCTGAGCGGCGCGGCGCCGAGGGTCATCGCGCGCAGGCAGGCATGGTCGAACACGGCACCTTTTGGGAGACCGGTCGTTCCGCCGGTCCAGACGATCGCGAGTGGATCATCTTCTGCCAGCGCGACGCGACGATTGGTTGCGTCCCCCCAGCGGCCCGCCGTATCGGGCAGATCGCCCTCGAACACGAACCGCGGCGAGCATTGACTCACGATGTGCTCGACCTCGGTCGACCCGAGACGCGGATTGATGCCGGTCGCGACAGCCCCGGTGCGGATGATTGCTTGATAAACGATCGCGTAGTCGATGCCACTTGCCAGTTTGATCCCGACGACGTCACCCTTGCTGACACCCTGTTCGTCGATGAGCCATCCAGCGAGTGCGTCGGCAGCTTCAGCCAACGCTGCGAATGTGATTCGGCGACCGTCGTGGACGAACGCTTCGCGTGCCCCGTGAAGCTCGACGACAGCGTCGAAGAGGTCCAACACGGTCTCGAACGCGCCGATGACCGGATCCATGGCTTCGAGTGTCGCGCTCAGAAGGTGAGCACGCCTCGCGCGACGGAGCCTGATTCGAGGCCTTCGACGGCACTCTTCCAATCCTCGACCGCGAACGTCTGCGAAACCAGTTCGTCGAGTAGTACCTCGCCCCGCCGATACAAGTCGATGATCCGGGGAATGTCGCGATGGGGCGAGATCGTGCCGTAGCGACAACCGATGATGCCGCGGTCCACCTGTGTCAGCCGCCCGTACAGACCGTGGAACTCGGTGGTCTGCCCGGAGACACCGATCACGACGACCGTGCCTTCCCAGTCCAGTGATTCGAGCGCGTTGTAGGTGACTGCCGGATGCGCGACGCAGTCGAAGGCCCAGTTCACGCCGCCGCCGTTGAACGGGCCGCGAACGTTGTCGGCGTCCCACGGTGCCAACGCGCCGATCGCCGCAACGATGTCGTCGCGGCGCCCGTCGAGGAAGTGGGTCGCGCCGAACCGGATCGCAAGGTCCTGCTTCTTCGGTTCGGTGTCGATCGCGATGATGGTCGTTGCGCCCTGCACCTTCAGCGCTTGGATCACGTTGAGGCCGACCCCGCCGACTCCGAACACCGCAGCGCTCTGGCCGCGCCGGACGTTGGCGCGGTTGAAGACAGCGCCCATGCCGGTCACGACTCCGCAGCCGACGAGAGCAGCCGATGTGAGCGGAACGTCGTCTGGGATCTTGACGCACTGGATGTCTCGAACGACGGTGCGTTCGGCAAACGCGCTGGTTGCGGCGAAGTTGAAGATCGGCGCACCATCGAGGGTGAACGGCTGGCTCCAGTTGGCGAGCGTCTGCCGGCACGCTGTTGGCTTGCCGTCGTTGCAGCGATCGCAGAACCCGCACGCTGCAAGGGTGGCGATGATCACGTGGTCGCCGGGCTTGACGTGGGTCACTGCGCCGCCGACCTCGGCGACGGTTCCGGCGCCTTCGTGCCCGCACACACCCGGCGACGGCACCGGATAGAGACCGTGCATGTACGAGATGTCGCTGTGACACAGGCCGGCCGCGCCGATCTCGACGATCACGTCGCGTGGGCCCGGCGCGCGAAGCGTCAGTCCATCGACGAGTTCGGTTGTCGTTCCATCGAAAACGATGCCCCGCATCAGTTGCCCCCTGGCCCTACTTCAGATGATCCAAGTGAAGCATGGTGATTGCGTTGCCGCGAACCAACTTGTAGACCGTTTCGTCGGAGAGGTGGGCCATCTGCTCCTGAGCGATCTTGGCCGTGTGCGGCCAGGTGCTGTCGCTGTGCGGGTAATCGCTCTCGTAGGTGACGTTGTCCTCGCCGATCTCATCGAGGCAGGTCAAGCCATGAGGATCGTCGAAGAAGCAGCCATAGACATGCTTGCGAAAGACCTGGCTCGGGGGCACGGGCACCTTGTCGGCGATGCCGCCCCAACCTCGGTTCTCTTGCCAGACGGTGTCGGCCCGTTCGAGGATGTACGGGATCCACCCGATCTGTCCCTCGCTGTACGCGATCTTCAGATCCGTGAATTGGGTGAAGATACCGCTCATCAGCCAATCGACCATGCTGAAGCAACAGTTTGCAAACGTGAGCGTCGACCCGACGGCCGCCGGAGCGTCGGGCGAGGTGGAGGGCATCTTCGAACCGCTGCCGATGTGCATGTTGATGGTGACGCCATGCTCGTTGCAGGCGTCGAAAAAGGGCATCCAGTAACCGTCGGCATCGTGAATGCTGGGGAGTCCGAGGTTGGATGGGATCTCGCTGAAGCACACCGCGTGCACGCCCCTGGCCGCGTTGCGACGGACTTCGGCCGCCGCCAATTGTGGGTCCCACAACGGAACGATGATCAACGGAATCAGGCGACCGCCGGACTCGCCGCACCACTCCTCGACCATCCAATCGTTGTAGGCCTTGACGCACAGCAGGGCGAGTTCTTTGTCCTTGGCCTCGGTAAAGGTCTGACCGCAGAACCGCGGGAATGTCGGAAAGCACAGCGACGCTTCGAGCCCGTTGAGGTCCATGTCGTCGAGCCGTTCCTTGATCAGGTACGAACCTTGACGCATCTCGTCGTAGGTGATGCCCTTCATCGTGATCTCGTCGCGGGAGAAACCAACGGCGGTGTCCAGCCTGGTCAGGGGGCGACGAAGGTCTTCGTAGAACCACCAATCGGCGAGTTCGCCGGGGTCGCCGGGGTCGCCGGGAACGGCTGTGAACTTGCCGCCGATGAAGGTCATCTCACGGACCGGGAGGCGTTCGATTCGGGGCCCGACATCGCGGTACTTCGCGGGGAGGCGGTCGGACCAGACGGTGGCGGGCTCGATCACGTGGTCGTCGACCGAGATGATCTTGGGCAGTTCGCGCATGACCGGTACTGTAGCGTGTTTCTGACGGTCCGTCAGATTTCTGAATCGGCGGCCTCGGAGGGTACGTTCCGGTCGGCTGGTCGCCGCACTGGGTTCGACGAAGGGGTCGTTTCGATGGGAGTTCCAACCAGTTTCGAAGCCTTGCACTTCGAAGCCTTGCGCTACGAAGTGCGCGAACGCGTCGCGATCGTCACGCTGAACCGCGCCGACCGCCACAATGCCTTCGACGAGACACTCGCGCGTGAACTCAACTCGGTATGGCGAGGTCTTCGATTCGATGATTCCGTCCGTGCCGTCGTGCTCACCGGGGCTGGCGACAAGGCGTTCTGCACCGGGATCGATCGTGACTGGTCGGTCCCGCAGCCGGAGTTGCCGTTCATGATCGACGATCCGGGATTGTTGATCGGGCCGAAGACCGCCGACCTCTGGAAACCGGTCATCGCCGCCGTCAACGGCATGGCCTGCGGTGGCGCGTTCTACCTCCTGGGCGAGTGCGAATCGATCATCGCGGCGGACCATGCGACCTTCTTCGACCCGCACACCACCTACGGCATGGCAGCCTCGTTCGAGCCGATCCTGCTCTACGGACAGATGCCGTTCGGCGAACTCTGCAGGATCGCGTTGATGGGCAGTCATGAACGGATGACCGCCACCCGCGCCCACCAGATCGGCTTCGTCCAAGACGTCGTTCCCGGCGCCGATCTGATGGCGACAGCGATGACCATTGCCACCGCGATTGCGTCTCAGCCGGCAGCGGCTGTCCAGGGGACGTTGCGTTCGTTGTGGGCGGCGCGCGAGATGGCTCGTGCGCAGGCGCTCGCGATAGCTCCTCATCTCGTCACGCTCGGCAACCAGCCCGATGCCCTGGCCGAGGGTCAGGCAGCGTTCTCCTCCGGTCAGCGGATCACTCCCAGGTTGCGCTGACGAGATGCTTGCTCACGACGCTTTTCGCCTCGACGGCAAGACCGTGTTGGTCACGGGCGCCGCAAGAGGCCTCGGCCGCTCAATGGCGCTCGGGTTCGCTTCGTTCGGTGCAGATCTGGTGTTGTGCGACCGTTTGGAGACCGAACTCGAGGCAACCGCCGCCGCTGTGCGGGAGCTGGATCGTCATGCCGAAACGAAGGTTCTCGATGTGCGCGACGGCGCAGCGGTGCGCGCCTGGGTGGCGTCCCTCGGCGCGATCGACGTGCTGGTCAACAACGCCGCCGGGACCTTTCACGGCTCGTTCCTCGACGCGAGCGACAACGCTCAGCAGGCACTGGTCAACGCGAACTTCCTCAGCGTGACCAACTTCGTCAGGGCATGTGTGCCGGCGATGCCCGCTGGCTCGTCGATCATCAACATCACCTCGGTCGAGGCGTACCGGGCCTCGCCGGGATTCGGCATCTACGGGGCGATGAAGGCTGCTGTCGAACACCTCTCACGCACACTCGCACTCGAGCTCAGCGATCGGGGAATCCGGGTCAACACCATTGCACCCGACGGTCTGCCGACACCTGGTGACGAGGGCTTACTCGTCGGCAACAACGACTATGGGCGCAAGTTGGCACTGGGATGGGGGACCAGTGACGACATCTGCGGCGCGGCGGTGTTCCTGGCCTCGTCCGCCAGCCGCTACGTCACGGGCAGCACGGTCCATGTCGACGGCGGTTCCGACGCAGCCCGCGGCTGGCAACGAGACGAACAAGGAAACTGGGTCCCCTGACAACAACCCGAGGCTTTCGCGCGCGGCGAGGCTTTCGCGCGCGACCGGGCGCGCGTGAAACCCTCGGTCATGGGTCGGGTCAGGTGCTCCAGCCGCCGCTGTAGCTGAAGAACTGGCCGGTCTGGAATCGACTGCGGCCGTCGAGCAGAACGGCGGTGAACTCTGCCAGTTCCTCCAGCCCGCCCAATCGCCGCATCGGAACCTGGGCCTCGATTGCCTTCCGGCGGTCGGGGTCGTCGGCCCCGGATGCTGCGATGAAGCCGGGGAAGTCCATGTAGTTGGTTCCGATGGCATTGACGGTCACACCGAACTTGGCGTGTTCGAGCCCAACGGCGCGCACGAGCGCGTTGGCACCAGCGCGGGTTGCCGCGTACAGCGACACCATTGGTTCCGGTCGAGCGCCCGTCGCGCTGGTGAACACCACGATCTGGCCCCGACCAGCCTCCACCATGGGCGGCAATGCTGCTTGCAGCGCGTGGAAGACCATGTCGAGGTTGACACGCTTGAGTTTGTCCCATTGGGCGATGGTCGAGCCGAGGAACTTGCCGGTGATGATCGAACCCGTGACGAAACAGGCGGCATCGAGTCGACCGAATCGATCGAGGGCAGTTTGAACGATGGCGTGGTTGCCTTCCTGGGTGGTCAGGTCGACTCCGGTCACGGTGACGACCGTCGATCCGAGTTCGGCCAACTCGGCCAGCAGAACCTCGAGTTGCGGGTCGGTGCTGTCGCTCTCGTCGACGATTGTCGATGGTCCTGCGCCGGGGAGGTGTAAAACGAGGTCGTGGCCCGATGCTGCCAAGAGTCGAGCCAACGGTGGGCCGACGTAGCCGGTGGCCAGGGTGATCAGGGCGACGCGTCGGTCTGTCATGGACGAACCGTAGATCGCAGCCTCAACCGCCGACGACCTCGGTGATCCGCTCCAGCAGCTGTGGATCGGAGTCGGCCGGTACGAGGATCAGCTCGTCGCATCCAGTGGATGCGATCGCTTCGATCGTCGAACGGAGCCGCTCCGCTGAGTAGACCGACATCGCATCAGCCACCATCCTTGCGATGTCGGTCCCGAAGACGTCGAGGTATCGCATCGCGAAGTCCCGGAGTGTGTCACGGGCGTCGTCGCCGAGCGCCACGAACACGCCCGTGACCAATCGTGGCCGTGTCACTCGGCCGGCCGCGGTCCATGCCTTCTCGGCCGCCCGGAATGTGCGGTCCGCGTCGGTCGGATCACCGGTGACCGCGAAGCCACTGACGCCGTCGGCCCACGTCGCCGCCCGTGCGAGCGACTTCGGCCCCATCCCGCTACAAAGAATTCCGGGCCCGTCGATTTGTACCGGCGAGGGTCCGATCGGCTTTCCGTCGCTGGCAAGGCCGCCGCCCCACAACCGTCGTAGCTCGGCCACGGTCGTGTCGACTCGCGAGTGCCTCCGCTCGAACGGGGAACCGAGAGCCTCGTAATCCTGTTGGCGCCCGCCGACGCCGACCGCAACATCGACCCGCCCGGCCGACAGAACATCGATCGTGGCGAGTTGCTTGGCCAACATCGCCGGCGCATGCCAGGGCGCAACAGCGACGTTGAGGAACACCCGGACCCGTTCGGTCAGCATCGCTGCTGCACTGCACAAGGTGATGCCCTCGAGGTTGTGGAATGTGATCCGCTCGCCGGCCGAGACCGACGAATACGGCCCCTCGTCGATGCCACGACACCACGCTTCGACCCGCGTCCGGTCGAGGCCGATGGCCATTTGGGGAAGGGCGATACCGATGTCCATCGCGTGAATCTAGGATTTGTCGGCGCTAGAACAGCAATTCGCTCGCCGTATGGATCGCGAGGCCGGCCAGACCACCGACGATGGTTCCGTTGATCCTGATGAACTGCAGATCCCGGCCGACCTGCAACTCCAGCTTGCGGCTCGTGGATTCTCCATCCCAACGCGCCACCGTCGATTCGATCAGATTGCTCACCTCGCTGCGATAGTTGGTGATCGCGTAGTGAAGTGCCTGCGAGACCCAATGGTCGAGCTTGTTCTGCAACTCGATGTCGACGCGAATGCGTTGACCGAGGCTCTGCAGTGAAGTCGCCAGTCGTTCGAACAACTCGCTGTCGGGTTGTGCCGAAGCCTCGATCAGCCCGCGCTTGGCTTCGCGCCACAACGACTCCATCCACGCCCGGAAGTCACGGTGCTCGAGGAGCTCTTCCTTCAACTGCTCGCCCTGCGCGATCAACCCGGGTTCGGCGCGCAGCCGGCCCGCGAAAGCCCGAACCCGTTGCTCGATCGATCGCCTGATCTCGTGATCGGGGTCGGCCGCGACATCGCTCAGGATCCGGGTGACGACGTCGTAGATCTTGGCGAAGACCTTGTCGTCGATCGAGTTCGGTACCCACCACGGTGACTCCTCCTCGAGCCGTTTGCGGAACGTGACCCTGTTGTCCCCGAGGAACCCTTGGAGACCCTTGAATGCTGCATCGAGAATGCGCTGGTGATGATCGTCCTCGATCAGCAGGTCGATCGTTTTGCCAAGCAGCGGCGAGACCTCGGTCGATCGGATCTTGTTCTCGATGATTCGCTCGATCGCGTCCTGCACCTGATCATCGTCGATGACTTCGATCGCGCCACGGACAACGTCGCTGATAGCGCGAGACGCGCGGTGGGAGTTATCGGGCTCGCTGAGCCACTCACCGAGGCGCCGCCCGACACCGATGTTGCCCAGTCGCTCGTCCAGGATCTCGTTCGACATGAAGTTCGTCTCGACGAACTCGCCGAGTGAACGGCCGATGTCATCCTTTCTGTTCGGGATGATGGCTGTGTGGGGGATGGGAATGCCGAGCGGATGACGGAACAGGGCCGTCACCGCAAACCAGTCGGCGAGGGCTCCGACCATCGCCGCCTCGGCAAATGCCCGCACGTAGCCCCACGCCGTGCTGCCATCCTGGCGAGATCTGGCGACGGCGTACAGTGCCGCTGCTGCGATCAACAACGCGGCAGCGACCGCCTTCATCCGTCGCAGCGCGACCGCCTTGTCGAAGTCAGTCATCGTCGGCGACGGGGATGCGTTCAGCCTGCAGCGCGCCGACGGTCATGTCGATCAGATTGGCGATGAAGACCTCGTTCGGGATCGGCAGCTCCTTACCTCGGTCGAGTTGGCGAGCGCGCAGCGCGAGCGCATCCGAGACCAACATCAACAGAGTCGTGCACCGCTCGTGGCGGATCGCTTCCGATGGCGACGGAATCGCTGCGGCCAGCATGACGAGAGTCGCGTGCGCCTGCGCCGGCGTGCGTGGTGGCCCCTCGCCCCAGAAATCGAACAGGTCTGAGAGCTGAGCGACGACCCGCAGGTACTCCCGTCCCTCGTCTGTGGCCAGCATCCGTGAAAAGGGAACGACGAACGCTCGAACCAATGACGGGATATCGCCGGTCATCCCGGAGTCACGGAGGTGATCCAGCATAATCGCTCGTTCCGACTCGATTCCGGTGTCGTGTCGTTCGATGATCGCGCCAAGCAATCCCTCGCGACCGCCGAAGTGGTAGTGAAGCGCCGAGGCGTTCTTCTGGCCGGCCTGTTCGATGACGGTCCGCAGAGGTACGCGAAAGACTCCCTGTTCTGCGAACAGGTGCTGCCCGGTCGTGATCAGCTTCTCTCGAGTCTCGTGAGCCGTGCGTGCCACGGCCTCACCCTACGCGCCGATGAAGTCAGGGATCGGTTTGCCCTGCATGCTGCAGAGCATCCGATATGCCTGACCGATGCTGGTCGCATCGGTGACTCCGACGATGTTGTCTCCTGAGTCGAGATCGAGGTTGGCGCCGTGAATGACGAAGAAGACTTCGGTCAGTTCGGTGTTGTCGGACGGGACGACGAGCGTGTGGATGGACCCCGCCGGCTCGTGGATGTAGCTGCCTGCCTCGTATCGAACGCCGTACTCGCTGTACATCCAGCATCCAGCGGTGGTCCATGCGAACACCGGCCCGGTGTGGCGGTGACGGGTGACGGCCATGCCTGGTTCGAATCGGTTCGCGACAACCCAGATCCCCGCTGCGATGTCGGCGTGCAGCAGGCGCAGTTGGCCGCCGGGGATGTCGACCCACGGTGCCTGGGCCTCGGTTGCGTGACCGATCGGAAGACCGAGATGCTGCTGGCCGAAATGTTGCTGTGTGTCGCCGCTCACGTCAGACCCTCTGCAGGATCGTGCCGGTTGCAACGGCGCCGCCACAGCACATCGTGACCAGCGCGATCTCCTTGCCGGTCCGTTCCAGTTCGTGCAACGCCGTGGTGATCAAGCGGCTGCCGGTGGAACCAACCGGGTGCCCGAGCGCGATCGCTCCTCCGTTGACGTTGACCTTCTCGACCAAGTCGTCGCGGGAGATGCCGTTGACCTTGGCCCAACTCATTACGACTGAAGCGAACGCTTCGTTGATCTCGATGATGTCGATGTCGTCCATGGTCATTCCTGCGTCTGCGAGCACCTTGGCAGTCGCATCGACCGGGCCATCGAGGTGGTAGTACGGATCGCTGCCGACCAGGCATTGGGCGAGGATGCGAGCCCGCGGTCGCAAACCCTCGGCCCGGGCGCGGTCCTCGCTCATCCACAGCACCGCCGCCGCGCCGTCGCTGATCTGGCTGCTGTTCCCAGCCGTGTGGATGCCGTCGGGGATGACCGGCTTGAGCGCCGCGAGTTTGTCAGCGGTGGTCTCGCGGAGC
>JANOEM010000477.1:0-2551 GCA_031413195.1 Actinomycetes bacterium | reverse complement strand
TTCGACTGCGACGTCGGCGAGGGTGTGATCGAGACGTTCGGCCACCAGGATCGCGTCGTCGAGCGTGCTGTCTCCGACCGCGATCAGCGCGGGAACCGACACCCCGCGCTGTGTCGCCAACACCATCGCCAGCGCATCATGTTCATACTGCTGGCGGCGGTCGGAGCCGTACTGGGCCCCTTGATCTCGATACCAGGCTGCTCTCCACAATCGGAACCAGCGTCGGGAGTTCCACGAGTCACGTCCGAGCACGCCGACGATCAACGGGGTCCCGTCAGCGCCAGTTCCCTCGAGCAGCAGCGAGGTCATCGGCTGGTCGCCGGCATAGTGCAGATCGGTTGCGTCGACGCCCAGGTCCGCGAGGCCGGCGCCGATCCGGTTCGTCGACGGCAGCCCGGCGGTCGTGCCGAGTGCGTAGCTGATGATGGCGGCGGCGAACAACCCGACCAGCACGCCACCGAGGGCGTCGCTGACGGTCGTGACACCACCCGCGACCGAACCGGCAACAGCCGCAAGGACGATCGTCCGGCCGATCTTGCGCATCGGGGCGGTGAGGTGAGCGGATGCCGCCGCCTGGATCGCCACCAACGTCGACACGAAAAACGCCGGGAACGTCTCGCGAGTCGTGTTCAGATCGAAGAATGCGAGCTCGGGCCACCGATTGTCGATCAACTGGGTGAGCAGCACGGTCACCGTGATCGACAGCAGCGCCGCGAGGACCATGTCGCGAAACAGTTTCAGTCGGCCACGTGCGACGAACGCCACCCCGATCAGCAGCCCGAACCCGTAACACACCCCGACGATGTAGGCCGCCTGAGCGAGCCACAACACCCATCCGGGCAGGTCGCCGACGAACTGCAGGACGTTGGTATCGAACGACGATTTCTCCCCGGCGACAAGGATCAGGAAACCGAGCAGCGCAGCAGTGAACCCGGCTGAGATGAGGTCAGTCGACCAACGAACCCTTGGTGCGTCAGACGGCGCTGAGAAGATCTGGATCCCGTGACTCCGGCTGAACCTGTGCGTCATGGCGACGACGTTGCGAGGTCCGGCGTTGTTTGCTTCTCGGGAGGCTGATGTGGCAGTTCTCGTGTGAATGCGAGGGAGACGAGAGCGAGCAGAGCGGCGCCGAGAAGACCGGCCTTGAGCGATCGGAGCTGGGCCGCCTCATAGTCCTCGACCAGCGCGGCCGTGGTCGCATCGTCGATGCCGGCGTTCTGAGCGGCGCTCTCGATCTGGCTGGACGCAACGAAGTTGGTGTTGGTTCCCGCAGCGATGCCGGCCTGAGTCGAAATCTCCTCGCTGATCCGCGGGTCATTTTCAACGGTGGAGGTGAAGGTGCTGGACAGCCCGATCAACACGATCGAGCCGATGAAGGCCACGCCGAGCGCTGAGCCGAGCTGTTGGCCGGTGAACTGCAACCCCCCGGCCTCGCTGCGACCCGACTCGTCGACCGACGACTGGATCACGTTGCCGAGCTGCGAGATCATCAATCCCATCCCGACACCGAGCACGGCCATGCCGATGGCGAACCCGGCGTCGTCGAGTGAAGGTTGGATCGTCGCCAACAGCACGAGCACGCCGCCGATCGTCACGATGAGTCCGGCCCGGACGATCGTGCGAACCGGGAAGCGGTTCGACAGCCTGGCACCGAGGGCCGCCGTCGCGAACATGGTGATCGAGATCGGCAGCATCTTGATGCCAGTTTCGAGTGCCGTCAGGCCGAGAACCAGCTGGAGATACAGCGGGATGACGAAGAACACACCCATGAGGATCAGGTTCTGGGAGAAGAGCCCGATGACTCCGGACCGCACGGTTGGGATGCGGGCCAGTGAGAGATGGATCAGCGGATCGCGCCCTGTTGCTTCGCGGTGGCGTTGCCACGTCACGAATGCCCACAGCAGGACGCACCCGGCACCGATGACGAAGATCGTCAGGGAGAAGCCGAAGATGGTGATCGGTGAGTCCTTGGGCTCGAGCCATCCCCAGGTGCTCGACTTGAGCACACCGAGGACGAACAGACCGAGCCCCGTGGCCGAGAGCACGGAGCCGAGGTAGTCGAGCTTCGGTGCGGGAATCGGCCCTGGCGCATCTTTGACCTTCGGCGTCATGATCAGGATGAAGCCGGCGATGAAGACCTCACCGATGAACACGATTCGCCACGACAGCTCCGTCGTCGCCCAACCGCCAACGATCGGGCCGACCGCAATCCCGGCACCAGCGACCCCACCGATGACCGCATAGGCAGTCTTGCGTTGGGCCCCCTCGAAATTCCCTGCGATCAGGGCGGCCATCGCCGGGAACACCAACGCCGCGCCGACCCCTTCGAGGATCGACCAACCCAGCGCCAGGACCGGCACCGTCTGCGACACAGCAGTCAACGCCGAGCCGCAGGCATAGATGATCAAGCCGATGACGAACGCTCGTCGACGACCGATCATGTCGCCGATCTTGGCTCCGGTGAGGATCAGCATCGCCATCACCAAGCAGTAGAGGGTGATGACGCCCTGGATGGTCGTCACGGTGGTGTCGAAGTCGTCGACCAGCTGAC
>JANOEM010000476.1:0-1690 GCA_031413195.1 Actinomycetes bacterium | reverse complement strand
GCGCCCTGCCGAAATCTTGAGGAATGGCCCCATGCGCCAACGACACGCTCTACTCGCTCCCCGGCGCCGTCCCGGCCGTCGTCGATCGTGAGGTGTCCGCTGCCCCGGGCTCGATTCCAGCCTGCTCTCGGCGGAATCCGTGCCGCAAAGCGACACCAGATCCGCTGAGAAATGCGCCGCGGCGCAAATTCGACGGCGCAGGTTCACTGGTTACGACGGCTGCGAGGTGTCCGCGTGCGCCGGGAGCGCTCAGGTGGGTATGGCGATCCGTTCGTCGTCGAAGACGGCGACGAGTTCGAGGCGACCACCCATGCCCTCCACGACGGCCCGCCAGGTCGACAGCAGGTTGTCGTCGGCAGACTCCATCGCCGAAATCGACGCTTGGGCCCGCTGCAGGCGTTCCGCGAGTTCGACCTGGGTGAGCGATCGGTGCCGGCGCAGCTCCGCAAGGCTGAACGCCACTGCGTCGGCCCGCGCCCCGCGCTTGATCGCGTCGATCCGGACGCGTCGATCGTCGTCGATCTCGCCCACGATGTCGGAGAACTTGCGATGTCCCATGGTCAACGTCCTGTCTCATCGGTGCCGTCGGGCATGTCGAGACCCTCGAGTTCCGAGAGGTACTCGTCGTACAGTTGCTCTGCCTCGGCAATGGCTGTTCGGTACCACGTCGCCCACTGGCCGGCCTTGTTTCCTCCTCCAAGCAAGAGGGCCTCCCGTCGAGGATCGAAGATGAACAGCACTCGACAGTTCTTCGACCGTTCTTGGCGGCACCTCGGGGCCGAAGTTCCTTGAGGTTGTGATACCTCGAGCCGTTGACTCGATCGGCGTGTGGTCGGTTCAATTGCGGGCCTTGCTCGGCGAGGAGTTCGACGACCGCGATGATCGCATCTTGTTCCGATGCGGTCAGCGTGCCGTACCAGTCGCCGAATCGATCGGTGCCGTTGATCTGCCACGGCTTCACGAGACTATAGATCTCATTCGATATCGACACAACTCGATATCGAGATCAGTTGGATCCGAATGGAAGGCGGGAACGCAGTCGGTTGTGTCGGTCATCACACACGAGTGGGCGTTCAGGAACCGGAGACGGAAACCGCGGAGAAAGCCGGCCAGGCCGACCGGCGTTCGTGCCAACACGATCGCGTGATTCAGGGTGGAATACGTCTCAACCCTTGCAACTCAACCCTTGCAACTCATTGTGCAGAGAATGGGCCGGGACGGTGGCAACGCAGTCGGTGGTCAGTTGGAGACGCCGACGGTCTGGATCTCGTCGACGTCGTAGTCGACCGTCACCGTGCGCCCGATCGAGCCGGCCGACCCCGACCCGCCGGACGATCGGTACGTGACCGCCCACGATGCGGTGACGTCGAGCCGGTAGGGCGCATCGTCGGGCGACGACGTGCGGTACGTGTATCCGCACGGACCCTGCTCGACAGTGTCGAGGGCGACGATCGGCACCCCGGCGCCCTCGCACACGACCTCCTCACCGTTGCCGAGGTCCCACCGGGTGGATGCCAAGGTGACGGTGGCCTCGGCCCAGTGCGGGCCGGCTTCAGCCCGAACTGTGACCGGCGGCTGCGCCTGGAGCGCCAACCACAGCCCGAGGTTGACGATGCCACCGACCTCGGGTGATGGGCTCATGTCGAGCGTCGGCGACGGCACCGCCCCACGGGCACGATCGACCGCGTCG
>JANOEM010000475.1:0-7215 GCA_031413195.1 Actinomycetes bacterium | reverse complement strand
CTTGTCTGCCGCTTCAAAGTACAGCACCTCGCCGACCGGCACCAGGTGAACCACGGCGCCGACCTGGGCTTGAATCACCTCCAGCCTCGTTGCGGGCGTGGCGGGTGCGGCGTTGCAAGACCACAAAAGACCAGCTAAAAGGCCCTTTTTCAGATTTGGGAGCAGGGGGTCGGAGGTTCAAATCCTCTCATTCCGACCCTGTAGGTGCAGGTCACGATGCTGATCTGGCTTCTCTGGTCACGATTTGGTCACGAAAGCTTGCGGCGCCGCTTCGCAACCGATGAGTTGACGTCCGGATCCAGAAGTTCCCATGATCGCCGCCGCAGCGATATCGGCAGCGTCCTCATCGTCGCCGGGCAGCACGTGGGCGTATGTCATCAGCGTGATTCGGACGTCCGAGTGACCGAGGCGCTGCGACACGACCTTGACCGGAACGCCAGCGAGCAGCGCAGCGGTCGCATAACTGTGGCGCGTGTCGTGCAGACGGATCGCCGGCAACCCCGCACTTGCTGCAAGTTCCTTGAACCGGCGCGACAGCGACTGTGGCGAGGTCCGCGACCCGTCCGGCTCAGTGATCACTGCGCCGACCGTGTCACGCCACCCCGAGCCCATCAGCAAGCGTTCGGCTGCCTGCGTCCGCTTCCAGTTTCGAAGAGCGCTGACCGTGCCCGCATCGAGGGCCATCCTGCGTTTGCTGCCCACAGTCTTCGGCGTGTCAGTGACACGTACACCAGCGACATCACCGACAGTTCGACGAATGAAAACGGTTCCTCCCGTCAGGTCGATGTCCGCCCACTCAAGCCCGAGCCCCTCGCCTCGTCGCAATCCAGTCGTGAAGTAGAGATGCCAGATCGCCGAATGTCGATCGTCGCCAACGCCGGACATGAATCGTTGAATCTGCGCCGGCGACCAGACCTTCATCTCCGGGCTGCTCTTTCGAGGCAGCTGCGCACCGCTGCAGGGGTTGTACCGCACCCGCTTCCAAATGACCGCATCCTTGAACGCAGCATTGAGCACTCCAGCGACGTTGCGGACCGTCTTCGCCGAGAGACCGCCGCTTCGCCACGATCCGCCAGTCCGGCCCTCGACGAGAAGCAACGAAAAAAGGTGATTGATGGTCGTCACGTCAACGTCAGCCATCTTGAGATCGCCAATGTGAGGAACGACGTAGTGCACGAGGCATTTCCGATAGTCCTCAGCGGTCCCTTGCTTCACTGCGCGCGATTTCGTTGGCAACCATTCCTCAAGAAGGAACTTGCGAACGGTCAGGCCCTTGATCGGGCGCACGAATTCCCCGCGGCTGTTGTCCGCCACCACAATTGCCATGGCAGCGGTCGCCTCGTGCTTCAGCCTGAATCCGCGGCGGCGAACCTGCTTTCGGTCCCCGTTCGATCCGCGCACATCAACGACGAAGCCCCAGCTGCCGTTCGCTGCCTGCTTGACCGACCCTGCTCCGCTCATTTCTCACCCGTTTCATTCAGTTGAAGTTGCGCGATCCGCACAGCCCAGTCCTCCGGCACCATTGGTTGCTCGAGTCCCGCATCACGCATGTAGTGGTGATGGCGGTCGAGCACGCGGAGTGCCCCGTCCAGTGCCCGCTTCGCTTCGATCAACGCGTCGCCAGCCCTGTCGCCGAGCAGACCGATCAGCGACTCGGCTTCATGCACTTTTCCTTGCAGCTGGCGGAGGTCGCGAAAGAGCCTCAACGTCTGCGAATTCTCGCGCCATCGGGCGTAATTCCCGACTGGCAGGCTGCCAAGAAGGTTCGGGTTCGAACGACCCTCGGCCTGTGATGGACTTGGCTTGCCGAGCAGAGCTTCATCGCCAGCGAGCCAGTCGACCATCAGATGTGAGTCGACGATCGTCGTTCCGAATTGGACTTCCTCGGCCTGGCCGAGAGGAACGACGAGTAGTGGCACGGGCACGTCGAGCGCGGCCGCCAACGCAAGCACGTCGACCATCGTTGCGTTGTTGGCGCGAGTTCGATTCCGAGCGTTGCTTTCCGGCCTGCCGGCTGCCTCGATGTTTGCGATGGTCACCCTGCTCAAGTTGAACCCGAGCGCTTTCAGACGGGCGGCGAGCTCTGGCTGCGTGAGGTGGGCACGCTCGCGGTAGTACGCCACTCGTTGGCCGAGGATCTCCCCCATCGAACTTGAACCAGCCATCGGCACTCCAAACGTAAGGATTAGCGTAGGTCGACTCTACCTATGCATATTCGGCCTACGCAACCCCTTATCGTACGAATCAACCCAAACCCGATCCTGAAAGACGCCACAATGACGCCATTGATCCCCGATCCCGAGCAGGAGCCGACAATCCGGCTTTGGCCCACCGCTGGCAAGGCGTGCGGCCTCGGCCGTTCGGCCACCTACGACGCTGCCGAGCGCGGCGAGATCCCCGTCATCCGACTGGGCGGACGCCTGGTCGTGCCAACTGCGGCACTGAGGAAAATGCTGCACCTCCACGAGACTGGTACCACCGAGCCAGCGGCGTGACAGCGCCAGTACTCGCAGCACAGTCCTGGCCGACGAACGCCCACCTGCTTGCCGACGTCGCCCGGCTATGGATACCCGTCGAAGGCACGGTGCTCGACGTCACCTACGGGCGCGGCATCTGGTGGAAACAGTTTCATCCGGCCACCCTCGTCACACACGATCTGCGATCCGATGGCGTCGACTTCCGACAGCTGCCCGAAGCCGACTCAACGTTCGATGTCGTCGCTTTCGACCCGCCCTACGTCTGCACAGGTGGCCGCGAAACGTCGACCATCAGCGACTTCAATGAGCGTTTCGGGCTGCACACCACGCCACGCACGCCCGCCGAACTCGACAACTACATCGGGGCCGGATTGGCCGAATGCGCCCGAGTCGTCAAGCCTCACGGTGTCGTGCTGGTCAAAGCAATGGACTACGTCTGGTCCGGCCGATACCACCCGGCCACACATCACCTGATGGTGCGAGCCTTCGGGCTCGGTCTGGAAATCATCGACCGGTTCGAGATGGTCGGCCAGGTCCGCCCGCAACCTGGCGGCCGCCGCCAGGTGCACGCTCGCCGCAACCTGTCCACACTGTCCGTGTTCCGCAAACCGATCGCCTCAAAGTCGCGACGGCCGAAGCCTCGACGAGCGGAGGTGACGTGATGCCGACGCTACCCCCACGACTGAAAGCATCCCCACAAGCCCGCCAGCGACCTGATAGAAACGCAGTACCGGCTACTCGGCCGGGGGCCGTCCGCTATGTAGCAGCGGACGAGCTGAACGAGGTCGCCGCCCCGAATAGAGGCGGTCACGGTTTCGACGTGGTGCGACGTGACCCGCGAACGACCCTGGAGGCCTCCCATGCCCCTACCCCTCGCGACCTTGTCGTGCACCGTCCCGCAGGCCGCAGGCGCGACCAACCTCGGCGAAACGACAATAAAGAAGTTGATCCGGACCGGGGAGCTGCGATCGTTCCTGGTCGGGCGGCGGCGACTGATCGAGGTCGCTTCGCTCGAACAGTTCGTTCGGGAGCGTGCCGCGTGAGACCGCCAGGAACGCGACGAACCACCGGGGTGGAAGCCGGTGGTTCGCAGGAAACTCTCATGGCTGGGCTGGCCAAGAACAATTCTACAGAGCATCCCGCCACGACGCGTTGCATCATCGTGGATGATGTGCCGGCCTGCCCGCACCGCTGTTCTTGCACCTGGACGCTCGAGCAATACCGCGAGCTCATCGAACCCTTTTGGCGGCCGGTACGCCCGTGGCGAACGGGTGACCGTCCGAACGTCCGAACGCAGCGGCACTCGCCGGCTGCCGCTGTCAGCCGGACGTCAACCGTCGCCACGGCCCACACGTCGACGTCGCACACGACGCAGGCTGCCCAGCGGCCCACGCACCGTCGCAACTCGTGATCGCACCCGTTGGGAGGTGCACGCGATGAGGCTCACGGCGACCCCGCGAACCGGCTCATGCGATCAGTGCGGCCGAACAGCTCTCACAACGCTTGGGAACCAGGAACTGTGCCTTGGGCACTACTCGAAAATCGTCGGCCCGATCCGCGAACGAATCGTTGACCAGGTCGGCAGCGTCGGAGTCGGCGCGTTGCACGGCGCGTTGAGGTCGGAGTACGGACCGCTCGTCGGCGACGTTCGATGCACAACCTGCTCGGCAACATGGACCGGCCTCGTCGGCGACGCCTGCGGTTGGTGTCAAACTGCCCACCAGCTCGGCATCGAGCATCAAGCAGACATCCTCCTCCGCGGCCCCGACGTCGACCCCGCAGACAGGCGACATGCCGGATCAATCGCAGCCTGGTCCGAACGGCTCGCCCGCGGAGTCGAAGCCGGCATCATCACCGCCGAACAAGCCGACCGAGCCCGCAACCGTGGTGCCCGACATGCCGCCTGAGCTTCACCTCGTCGACGATGGTGACGCCGCTGAACACGCCGCCTCGATACTCGCCCAGCTCGCCGAACTCGACCGGCTCGACGCCCAAGCAGCGACCGCCAACGACGTCCCGCCCACGACGTGGACCCCGATCGACCTGAACGACGCACTCAACGGCATCGACGTCCCACCGCCATCGACGATGCGCCGCACCGATGGTGTCAACCTGCTGTACGCCGGCCGCACACACGGCTTCGCCGGCGAGTCCGAATCGTTGAAGTCGTGGGCCGCGCAGGTCGCCGCTCAGCAGGAACTCGACGTCGGCCACGACGTGCTCTGGATCGACTTCGAAGACGACGCAAGCGGAGTCGTCGCCCGACTCCTCGCCCTCGGTGCGTCACGCCAAGCGATCACAGAGCACTTCGTATACGTCCGCCCCGAGGAACCCTTGAGAGGCATGGGTGGTACGTGGACCGCTGGCGGCATCGACTTCGAACGCCTCATCGTCGACCGACAATGGTCGCTGATCGTGATCGACGGAGTCACCGAAGCAATGGTCACCGAAGGCCTCGAACTGAACGACAACGGCGACATCGCCACATGGTCACGGCTACTCCCCAAACGATGCGCCAACACTGGGGCCGCCGTCGTGATGCTCGACCACGTCCCGAAAGCGATCGACAACCGTGGCCGCTACGCGATCGGCGGGCAACACAAACTCGCCGGCCTCACCGGCGCACAATACGTCTTCGAAGTCGAACGATCGTTCAGCCGTGCCAGAACCGAACCGATAACCGGAATCGTCAAGATCACCGTGACCAAGGACCGCCCCGGCCACGTCCGCACACACGCCACCAACAACGTCATCGCACGCATTGAGCTGACTTCATATCCCGACGGCGGAGTCAGCGCAGCGATCGTGCCACCAGGCGAAGGTAACGCACCCCTTGACCTGACCACCGCCAAACGAATCGTCGACCACCTCACGATCTACCCGAAATCCTCCAAGAACGGCATCGAGACAGCCATCGGTGGGAACGTCGGGACCATCCGCCAGACGCTCGTAGCGATGGTCACAGCCGGATGGATCACCGTCGAGACGAACGGCCGAGCCCACCTCCACACCCTCACCGACGACGGAAACGACCACTTCAATGCCTGACCTCGTCCACCTCGTCCAACCTCGTCCATACCTCGTCCAGACGACCCCGTTTCGCTACCTCGTCCACTCGTCCAACCTCGTATATAGGACGAGTGAACGAGTGAGCGAACAAACGAACCAAACGAACCACCACCAAACCTCGTCCTCGTCCAACCCACAAAGGACCCAACAGCCCCGAAAGGAACCGGGACTGCCCGCTCGCCGCCTTCCTCGCCACCCACGACCACAACGAGAAGGAACCCGCATGACCACCCTGACGATATGCACCGAGCCCGGATGCCCGATGATCGCAACCCACCGAGGCCGCTGCCAACAACATTCCCGCATGATTCGCGCCGCCCGCACCAACACCGCCGACTCGCCCGAACACCGAGCAACGCGAGCCCGACTCCTTCCATTGGCGTACAACACGCCCTGCCCCCTCTGTGGCGAACTCATGCTCGAAGGCCAGACCCTCGACCTCGACCACACCATCCCGCTCGCCACCAACCCACGCTCGCACGGCGACCGCATCACCCACGCGCACTGCAACCGCTCAGCCGGCGGACGCCTCGCACATGGCGCAGACGTGACCCGGGCAGGGGGGCCAAAGCAACCACCCCCCATCGGCGTTGTGGAGGGCTGCACGACGTCCGCCAGGATCCGAGAAAACCGGGTGCCGCGGTGACGGGCGGTCTGCGTCCTGGCGCGGGTGGTGTTCCTGCCGAAAATTCGCGGGCGAAAGATCGTGCCGCGGCACGGGCGGCGAAGGGGTTGCCGCCGTCACAGAAGGCTCGCGCAATTTTTGATGGCGAATGGTTGGTGCTGCCTCGCGTGGGCAGGCCAGGGAATCCGCCTGCGTGGCCGCTCACGAAGGCATCCGCCCGCGAGCGTGAGCTATGGCGGCGACTCTGGAAGTCGCCGCAGGCTCTCGGGTGGGAGTGGTCGGGTGTCGAGCCGCTCACGGTCGCGTTGTTCGTGCGCCGGCTGGCGGTCGCCGAGTCGCCCGAGGCGACGACTTCGGGCGCCAATTTGGTTCGTCAGCAGGCCGACGGGCTCGGGTTGTCTGCGCCCGGGATGCGGATGCTCAGGTGGAGGGTGGCGCGCCAGCCGTTCGCCGAGCCTGCTGACGATCCGGTTCGGCGGACGTCGAGTTGGGTGCCAGGAATGCCAACGCATGACGCCGAGGGCACTCCGGTACCCGGAGTGCCTGCCCGCGAGCGAATGATGCTGCTCAATGCGAGTTACCGCTCGCCGAAAGAGCGGATGCAGCAGACGACGTCGCCCGAGGACTACGGCGCATGATCTTGTTCGATCCAGCGACGGCCCCCAGTTCGCCGACTTTGGACAGCGGGTGCGCCGATGTACGACTCGTTCGGCAGAGTGGTTGCGGGTGTTCCTGCTCGAGAGCGTGCGAAGCACCTCGATCTCGACGGCGATGTCGTGAGGTTGACGCCGAAGCAACGAATGGCGATCTATTGCGACGACCCGGATGGCGCCGGGTGATGCGTCGCACGAGGGGTGTGGGTGGGGCTGAGGCGCTACTCCGACGACTCGAGCAGCGCACAGGTGCGAAGTGGGCGGCTATCACCGAGTACGTCCGGCGATCAAGTCGCGAAGGCATCGCCGAGGCCGAAGGGGCGTTACGACGTCTAGAGCAGCGAGTAGGCGCGCTCCTCGGCCCCGCCACTCCGAACGGTAAAGGCGTTGG
>JANOEM010000474.1:0-7255 GCA_031413195.1 Actinomycetes bacterium | reverse complement strand
CGCCCGATCGCACGCAACCCGGCCCAGGCCAGGTCACTCACTTGGCGAGCGAGCAGATCCGGGTCGAAATCGGTGCCGTTGTCGACTAATCGACGACTCACGCCCTCTGAAAGGCCGACCAAGCCGTGGGCCAGCGTTCGCTGATGCTCGGCGTCGATGTCGGCCGCGATGAGCGGCTTGATCGCCTCGGCGACCTGTGCGGTCACCTTGCGGACAGCATCGTTGAACTCCTCGTCGCGCCTGGCTCCACTTCCGAACAACAACAGGAAGGCATCGTGGTCGTCGGCAACCCAACGGAAGTACGCCCGAAATCCCAGTTCGGTCTGGTGCTTGCCGTTGGTCGCCCCGGCAGTCGCCTTCGAGATTGCTGTCAACAGCCGCTCGCCGACTTCATCGAGCAGCGCCAAGTAGAGCTCGCGCTTGGAATCGAAGTGTTGGTACACGACCGGCTTGGTGACCCCGGCAGCATCCGCGATGTCGTTCATCGATGCGCCGTGGTAGCCCTGCCGGGCAAAGACTTGGAGGGCCACATCGAGGAGCTGCTCACGGCGGGCAGAAGCGGGAAGGCGGATCGACATAATTGTTACCACAGGGTAATGAATGGCTCGACCATCTCCTACACGGGCTGGCTGCTACACCGCTGGCAACTCGACACCCCTGCCGTCACAGTCCGCGGGCGACATCGTCCTTCTCGGCGGCTTTGACCGCGTAGCCGATCACGATCGCCGGGGCAAGAAGCACGGACCCGGCGATCATCGACGTCGTGATGATCGTGACCTTACCCGACGAGAACGTCGTGAGCAGCGCGACGAAGAACATCACGACAGCAACGAGGTAGAGCAGGTAGCCGATGCGAGTTGCGATCCGATTCCACTTGTCCACCAGGGCCCGCCTCGCTCTGACGGGGTCCGATTCGGGCCGGGATTCGGGCCGGGATTCGGGTCGGGATGCCGGGGGGTCGTCGGTAGCCATACAGTGCCTGCATGGTAGAGCCGAGACCGCGATGACCGCGCATCTTCAACTGATCGGCCAGGTTGCTCTGGTCACCCTCGATCGGCCTGACCGACGAAACGCAGTCGATCATGCAACGCTGCTCCGATTGCGCGATATCCAGTCCGAAGTTGCCGCTTCGGATGCTCGCTGCCTTGTTCTGACCGGCAAGCCGCCCGCATTCTGTGCCGGCGCCGATCTGACCGGTGTCGAGAGCGGCGAGTTCCTCGACGCATTGACGGGCGCTCTGCGCGGGTTCACCGAACTGACGATCCCTACGATTGCCGCGATCGACGGACCGGCGCTCGGAGCCGGAACCCAGTTGGTGGTGTCGTGCGACCTCCGTGTTGCGACCGAACGCAGTGTGTTTGGCATTCCGGCCGCAAAGCTCGGGTTGGTCGTCGATCACTGGACCGTCGAGCGGGTTGCTCGTGAGTTCGGCTGGTCGACAGCGAGAGCGATGCTGCTCGCAGCGCAGACCTACCGGGCGGATCAGCTTCATCAGTCCGGCGGGATCCACCGGCTCGGAACTCTCGAAGAGGCGCTTGTGTGGGCGAGCGAGATCGCAGCGCTGGCACCGCTGACCATGGCGACCCACAAGCTCGCATTGGAGACGTCTGGCGCGCCGCCAGAGACTCACGAATTGGTCGAGAATGCCCGTCGCGAGGCATGGGGGAGCGACGACGCCGAAGAGGGTCGTACTGCGTTTCTCGACAAACGCAAACCGTTGTTCCGCGGCCTCTGACTCGGCTGGCTCAGATCACTGTCGGATCGCGTTCAACGAGCGGTCAGATTGCCGCCGGCAACAGGCGATTGACGTTCTCGTAGAAGAAGTAGAGCACGACAACCATTGGGACGAAACCGACGACGAAAGCCAGGTACAGATGGCGGAACCGCTTCGCGACGCGGAACGAGGCGTAGGCAACCAGCGCCAACAGGGCGCCCCACCCGATCACATGGAGCCAGGCGTCGCTATCGTCGAACCAGCCTTGGGTGAAGGCGTCCTCACCGGCGAAGGGGTTGGCGGCTGTGCCCCCGTCATCGGTCGAGTTGGAGACGATGACGGCAGGGGCAGTCGTCGAGGTCGTGGGAGAAGCTGGCGCGACGGTGGTGCCGGCTGTGTCGGCGGTGCCGGCTGTCGTCGCCTCGACCGGTGACGTGGCGACGACCGGGTCCGTCGAGTCGTCGGCAGGGAGTACAGGGTCGACCGGTATCGGCTCGTCCTGCCCATAGAAGATCAACGGAGCACCGACGGGTGACCCGCGACTGGTGTCGAGTGTGGCGTGCACGACGAGGCGCTGCTTCGAGGTGTACTTCGGGGTGCAGGTAATCAGTGTGAGGGTCGCCACGTTGGGATCGGACGAACTGACGACCTGGTAGTCCGTCGGGTTCACGACGAGCACGTCCGTGACGATGTACGCGTACGCATCGCCCAACCGGGTGAAGACCTGGATCTCGTCTCCCGGACTCAGCTTGTCGAGATCGATGAAGGGTCCGCCGTGGCCGGTTCGATGACCGGCGACCGCTGCATTGCCCAACTGGCCAGGCAGGTTGGTGTCGGGGAAATGACCGGGACCCTTGGTCAGATCCTTGGCGGTAACCCCGGCAACAACGTTGTAATCGATGCCGATTCTCGGGATCTTCATCCGGAACAGCCCGTCACCAGGGCTCACCGAACCGTAGTCCTGGATCGAAGGCGGCGCGGTTTCGGGCGGGAGCAGGGCGACGGTTGTCGGGGTCGAACCGTCGACCGGCAAGGTCGAACCAGTCACCGGGTCGATCGTTGTCGTGGTCGTTGCCGGCGCCAGCGTTGCCGGTGTGATCCCGTTGTCGACCAGGAACTCCGTGAACTGGCTGTCCAGTTCGCTCTGGGCGCGAGCGGTCTGCAAGCCCGTGCCCCAGAGCTGGTAAGCGACGAAACCGAACATCAACAACCCAAGCGTGATCAACGCCCGGCCGAAGTGGCCGACCGCCCAGCGCCAATCGTGTGGTTCCGGCGGTCGGTCCCATCGACTCGGCCGCTTGGGCTCGCCGTTGCGTTTCAGGTTCCCCTTCTGATTCGTGGGTGGAGGGGACCCGGCATCGATTTCTGGATCCTGGGTGTCCGCCACGGGGCGTGACGCTAGCGCGCCTGCCTCAGGATCTGTCGCCACCCGCTGGGTCGGCGCAGGCCTTGCTGGGTAGCGTGAACAGGGCCCATGGAAACCGTCGTGCACCTCTCGAACGCAGTCGCCGTCATGGGCCAGTTCCCGGTCCTCGCCGGAGCCGATCTGACGGTCAGCAGGGGCGAGATCGTGCTGCTGCAGGGCCCGAACGGCGCCGGCAAGACGTCGTTGCTCCGGTTATGCGCCGGTTTGCTCCCGCTTGCACGCGGTCACGCAATCGTCCTCGGCTGTGATCTCGCGACGAATCGCGAAGCGGTGCGCAAACGGGTCGGAATCCTCGGCCATGCGAATGGCCTGTACGCAGATCTGACCGTGACGGAGAACGTGCGCTTCTGGGGGGCGACAGTCGGGGCATCGTTCGCCGAGGCCGATGCCGCGATGGATCGAATGGGAGTCGGTCAGCGCCTCGCGAAGGTACCGGTCGGCAAGTTGTCCGCAGGGCAGAAGCGCCGCACTGCGCTGGCCTGCCTGGTTGCTCGTCGGGCCGAACTGTGGCTGCTCGACGAACCGCACGCAGGGCTCGACGCTGTCGGACGTGACGAGCTCGATACCACGCTTCGCGAAGCCACGGCTGCCGGTGCGACGATCATCGTCGCGAGTCACGAACTGGAACGTGCCGGCGCACTGGCGACACGGCTGGTCGAAGTCGTGGGTGGTCAGGTCCGCGAGCAGCTGTCCACCGAGACTTCCCCGATGACCGCCCCGAAGATCGAGGGCGAACCCGGCGACGTGGTGGGTGAGTGATGTTTCGCGTTGCTCGCCTGATCGCCGCGAAGGATCTCCGGATCGAACTGCGGAGCCGGGTCGTCACCAACCAGGTCTTGCCGTTCGCGGCGATCGTGATGGTCATGTTTGCGTTTGCACTCGACACCGACGAGGTCATCGAGCGTGTCGCTCCTGGCCTGGTGTGGCTCGCGACCCTGTTCAGCCTGCTGATCCTTGTCCAGCGATCGTTCGCGATCGAGACCGCCGATGGGGCGACGGACGCAATGAGGGCGGCCGGTGTCGATTTGGCTGGAATCTTCCTCGGTAAGTCAATGGCTCTGGCAGCCCAACTCGCGGTGCTGGAACTGGTTCTTCTGACGACAGCGGTCGTGCTTTACGGTGCCGAGCTCCGCGCGGGGGGCGTGGTGCTCTTGGTCACCACCTTCGTTGCCGCGACCTGTGGGCTCGCCCTCGTCGGTACGCTCTACGGAGGCCTTGCTGCCGGGGTTCGCGGACGGGAAACCCTCCTCCCACTCCTCCTGCTCCCGGTGGTAGCGCCCGTGCTGATTGGTGCCACCCGCGCAACGGAAGCTGCGCTCGGCACCCGTGGCGCGGTGGTATCAGATGGTTGGCCCTGGTTGGGTCTTCTCGCTGTCTTCGCTGCTTTGTTCGGCGTCGGTGGCACGTTGGCATTCGGACCCCTGATCGAGGAATGACAGATGGCAGTCACGCAAAACCAGGTATTGAACGAAGGTGACAGCGCGTCACCGACGACGACGCCAAACAAGCCAAGACGCGGCCGCGGCGTGACAGGGACACGGTTCACGTTCGTGTTGGGTGTAGCCACCATCGTCTCGATGGTTGTCCTGGTGCTCTTTGGTTTGTTCCTCTCGCCGCCGGATGTGACCCAGGGCGAGAGTGTCCGAATTCTCTATATCCATGTCGGCACCGTTTGGGTCGCCTATGTCGCGTTCGGAGTCACTGCCCTCGCGTCGGCACTGTTTTTGTTCAAGCGCACGACCTCGTTGACGTGGGACCGGATCGCAGGGGCGAGCGCAGAGGTGGGGGTTCTTTTCATGGCACTCACCCTGTTCGCCGGGTCGATCTGGGGCCGGTTGTCGTGGGGCAAGTTCTGGGTCTGGGACGCACGGGTGACCACGACGGCGTTTCTGTTCATCACCTACATCGGCTACTCGCGGTTCGTGGGCTCGGCGGGAGCCATCAACAGCGCGGCCGGCGCTCGGCCGTTGTCGCACTGCTCGCGGTGCTCGAGATCCCGCTCGTTCACTTCAGTGTCAAGTTGTGGCGCGGCCTGCACCAAGAAGCCAGCGTGGCCGGCACCACCAAGGTCCAGCTCGAGAACCTGATGCTGTTTTCGTTGTTCGTGGCGTTAGTCGCGTTCACGCTGTTGTACGTCTGGCTGGTGATCCATCGCCAGCGGGTGTTGGCGATGCAGGACGCGCTCGACGACAAGGGTCTCGACTACGCGCTCGCCGTTCGTCGGGCCGAAGCTGATGGGGGGGTCCGGAACTGATGGAGGACATCGGGTTCATCCTCACCACATACGTCGCCACTTTCGTGGGCGTTATCGGATTGACGTGGTACTACATGCATCGCGGCCGCCGCCTTGCAGAGCAGCTCCCGCCGGAGGACAAGCCGTGGACCTGAGTCCTCGCGACATCGCCCCGGTCCCGGCTGCGCCCCGGGTGCGCAATCGACGCAAGTTCGTTTCGATCGGGATCCTGGTCGCGGTACTTGCTGTTGGTGGCATCGTGGTCACGAAGTTCCTCACGAGCTCCCTCGATTACTACTGCAACGTCGACGAAGTCGGCCAGAAAGACGGCTGCGAAGTCGGTCGCCGGCTCCGCATCCAGGGCACCGTCGACGAGAACACGTTGACGGCCGTCAACGGGGTGACCGAGTTCGACATGACCTTCCAGGGCGTCACGGTGCCGGTCGTGTACGACGGTGATCCCGGCGGAGCCTTCCAGGAGTGCATTCCTGTTGTGGTGCACGGGATCATGCAGGACAACGGCGTTTTCGACGGTGACGAGGTCGAGGTCAAGCACACCAACGAGTACGAAGAGAAGCGCGGCGACGAGATCGAGAAGGAGAAGTCTCAAGCCTGCACGGTGTCGCCCGGATCATGATCGCTGCGTCTCTCAACGGAACACTGGGCCGTACGTTTCTTCTGTTCGGTCTGGTCTGCGCCGTGTTCGGTGCGCTCGCGACCGTGTACGGGATCCGCACCCACGATGCGCGCCTGTTGCGCAGCACCCAGCGCTACGCGTTCGGCGTTGCGATTGCGGCCATCGGAGCGTTTGCGATCATGGAACGCGCGCTCATCCAGCGCGACTTCTCGCTGAAGTACGTCCAGCAGGTCGGCTCGGCTGACACCCCGTTCCTGTACAACATCACTGCGATCTGGAGTGCGCTCGAAGGGAGCATCCTGCTCTGGTTGGTGGTGCTCGTCGGGTACACCCTGGTGATCGCTCGACGCTTTCGCAAACGCCTCGACGATCCGCTCGTTGCTTGGGCGCTCGTGGTCCTGTTCGCGGTCTGCGTGTTCTTCTTCCTCCTGACCGTGGGGCCGGCCGACGCCTTTCAAGCGGGAGCGCCGGGCGTAACAGCTGGCCCCGGACCGAATCCCCTGCTCCAGAACCACATCCTCGTCCTGTTCCATCCGCCCATCCTGTATCTCGGATATGTCGGGATGACCGTGCCGTTCGCGTTCGCGATCGCAGCGCTGATCACCGGTCGCGTCGGCGAGCGGTGGCTCAGCGAGACCCGCCGATTCGCGCTGTTCGCATGGGGGTTCCTCACGGTCGGGATCCTGCTCGGCGGGTGGTGGAGCTATGAGGTGCTCGGCTGGAGCGGGGTATGGGGCTGGGATCCGGTCGAGAACGCCAGTCTTTTGCCGTGGCTCACCGGAACCGCCTACATCCACTCGGTCCTGGTTCAGGAGCGGCGGGGCATGTTGCGTGTCTGGAACCTGACCCTGCTGGTGTCCACGTTCGCGCTCACGATACTCGGCACGTTCCTGACCCGTTCGGGCGTGATCCAGAGCGTCCATGCCTTCAGTAACGGCAGTATCGGTCCGTATCTCCTCGCCTTCTTCGGCGTCATCGTGGTTGTCTCCCTCGGCCTGATTGCGTGGCGTGGCGACCGACTGCGTTCGCCGGGGGCGATCGATTCGCCGATGTCGCGCGAAGGGGCATTCCTGGCCAACAACGTGCTGTTCACCGTGTTTGCGTTCGTCGTGCTGTTGGGCACGGTGTTTCCACTCATCGTCGAGGCGTTGCAGGATCGAACGATCAAGGTCGGCGCGCCGTACTTCGAGAGCCTGTCGATTCCCTTCGGCATCGTGTTGTTGTTCCTGATGGCAGTGGCCCCCG
>JANOEM010000473.1:0-2109 GCA_031413195.1 Actinomycetes bacterium | reverse complement strand
TTGGCCTGGAACCGGTAGCCGACGCCGGCGCCGAGCACGCTTGCGCGGTCGACACGGGAGTCGTTTGGGACCCCCGACGTCGCTTCCTCACGATAGTCCAGGCGATCCCGTCCCACTATTGCCCGCACGTCGAACGATTCGCCAAGCTGCTGCGTCAGGACGACCCGGAAGCCCGTCGTCAAATAGTAAGGCTCGGTTTCCTCGAACGAGTATTGCACGTCGCGCGACAGTAGCAGATCCACTTTCGTCCGCTCGGCGAACGTGTGCGTCAGTGACCCTTGCACCACGACGCCGCTGTAGTCGGGGGTGTCGGGATCAATTGCCGCGAAGCGCCGGTAGCCGACGGCGAGCGAGCCCTGGATGATCGCCGGAGACTCCATGCGAATCGACGGCAGAACCCGGAAGGTGTCGGCGTCCTTCTCGGGCGACTGGTCGAAGCGATCGGTCTGCCACGACGTGGTGACGGCAAAGGTCGTCAGCGGCGTCAGATACCACTCCAGGCCAGCCGCGACGGTCTGGGTCGTCGAGTTGAGCGACTGGCTCAGCGAGACACCGTCGAACGTCGTGCCCTCGGCAAAGTCCAGTCCGGCCCGGCGCAGGTCGAACACCAGGCCGGTCTTCGGCGAGAGCATCGCCCTCGCTCCAGCGGCCAGCGTCGTCTCGGTCCGGGGTGCGCGCACATCCAGCTCGGCATTGAGCCGCTCACGGGTATCGATCCACGACGCCAGCGCATACGGCTGGAACCACCCCAGGTCGACGTCGACGCGTCCATCAGCCGTGTAGTCGATCGACCGCTGGTCGTCGTTCTTCTGGTAGTACACGAGGCCGGTCGCCACCACCCCCGAGAGCAACACCTTCCCGCTCCTCAGTCGTGCCTGGAGGCGGGGGGTGACGGTCATCGTGAAGTCGCGCTTCGGGTCGGTCGCGTCGTTGAAGATGTTGTCGTCGACGCCGAAATTGGAAATCGCCAGGGTAGGGTTCAGCCCGACTGAGCCGAACCGGAACGGCATCGACTCGAGCGGATCGGCAGAGGTCGACGTCTGCGCATACGACACTGTCGTGCTGATGCACAAGACCGTCAGAATACCGATGCACGTCAGTGCACGCAATGGCAGCTCCGCCCTCTGAGTCCCGTGCCAAAACGGCTGGTGGACCCCAATTCCCTTAGTTTCGGCGTCTGAGAGCGTTGGCGATAACTCTCGGGGATCAGGGATCGGGGTTCAGGGGGTCGAGCACACCCGGGCGCCGGGTGCATCCCTGAGCCCCTGATCCCCGATCCCCGATCCCGGCCAGATCCCTGCCTGATTCACGCCAACCCACGGATGAGGCGCTCGAAGACTCCACCGGCAGTCGCGAGGGTGTCCCAGGTTCCCTGTTCCACGAGCCGGCCATGGTCGAGCACGATGAGTCGGTCGGCGTCTCGAATCGTCGAGAGGCGGTGGGCGATGACGATGGTCGTTCGGCCGCGGGAGGCGTTGTGCAGTGCCTGCTGGACCAGCCGTTCGGAGACGGCGTCGAGGTGCGAGGTCGCCTCGTCCAGGATGAGGATGCTCGGGTTGCGGATGACCGCGCGCGCGATGGCGATCCGCTGACGCTGCCCGCCAGACACCATCGCCCCGCGCTCGCCCACGAGCGTCTCCAGCCCATCGGGCAGTGACGTGACGACGTCGGTCAGATGCGCGGCGGCGAGCGCATGGTCGAGCGCCGCTGCCGGGACGTGCTCGCACCCGTAGAGGATGTTCTCTTTGAGGGTGCCGTGAAAGAGGAAGGCGTCCTGCTCGACGAGGGCGGTGGCGCGGTGCCAGCTCTCGGGCGAGAACTCCCAGCAGTCGCGGCCGTCGACCGTCACGCGGCCACCCGATGGTGCGCGCAGGCGCAGGAGGATGTTCGCGAGCGTCGACTTGCCGGCGCCGGACGGCCCGACGATCGCGATCGTCTGGCCGACGGGCACCACGAAGTCGATGTCGTCGAGCGCGGTCTTGCCGTTCGGATACGTGTAGGTGACGTGCTCGAAGACGAGCGCCTGCTCGAGGCCGGTGAAGGCCGCCGTGCCGAACGGACGCTCGGGAAAATGCGGCGTGTCGAGCCACGCCTTCACTTCGTGGATGC
>JANOEM010000472.1:0-3432 GCA_031413195.1 Actinomycetes bacterium | reverse complement strand
GATGACCTACCCGGTCGTGGAGACCGTGCAGCGTGACGGCATCTGCAACGAACTGATCATGCCGGCGCGCATCTCCGAGAGCCTGGCCGCCAGAGCCGAGGCGCTTGCCGTTTCCATCGCCGAAGACATCGACGCGACCGGCATCCTGGCCGTCGAGCTCTTCGTCACCGGATCGGATCAGATCCTCGTGAACGAACTCGCGGCGCGGCCGCACAACAGCGGGCACGCCACCATCGACGCAACCACCACGTCGCAGTTCGAGAACCATCTCCGCGCGGTACTCGACTGGCCGCTCGGCAGCGTGGCGATGCGGTCCGCAGCAGCGGCCACCGTGAACCTGCTCGGCGGACCCGCACCGGCGGATCTGGCGGTCAACCTTCCCTTGGCGTTGCAGGACCCGTCGGTCCACGTCCACCTCTACGACAAGTGGCAGTCGCCGGGACGAAAGATCGGTCATGTCACAGCGCTGGCCGATTCGCCGGATGCGGCGCTTCGTTCCGCCCGCGCTGCAGCTGACAGGCTGATGCGCACATGAGCGCGAACACGCAACTTCGAGTCGGAATCGTGATGGGGAGCGACTCCGACTGGACCACCGCCGAGCCCGCTGCTGAGATACTCGGCCAACTCGGGGTCGGGTTCGAAGTTCGCGTGCTCTCGGCACATCGAACACCGCACATGTTGCTCGAGTACGGCGAGTCGGCAGCCGGACGCGGTCTCGGTGTGCTGATCGGCGCCGCCGGTGGCGCGGCTCATCTGCCCGGGATGCTCGCGGCCGTCACGATCTTGCCGGTCATCGGTCTACCGGTCCCGCTGACCCACTTGTCGGGTGTCGATTCGTTGCTGTCGATCGTGCAGATGCCTGCCGGAATTCCGGTCGCCACGGTTGCGATCGGTGCGGGCCGCAACGCCGGACTGCTCGCGGCGCGAATCCTCGCGATCGGCGATCCCGAACTCTCCAATGCACTGCGCGAATACCAGCAGGACATGGCCGAGACGTCGAAGACCAAGGACATCATGCTCGGTCAACGACTCGCTGCCGAGCGCCCAACGCAACCCGCTCGATCGACTCCCGGCGACCAACCATGATCGTCTTGCTTCACGGTGTTCCCGAGACCGCGGATATCTGGAACGGCATCCGCGGTCTCATCGGCCAACCGTCGCAAGCCCTGCAGCTCCCGGGTTTCGGTTGTCCTCGGCCGGAAGGATTCGGTGCGACGAAGGACGAGTACGTCGAGTGGGTGGTCGGCGAACTCGACAAGATCGACGAACCGATCGATCTCGTCGGGCACGACTGGGGCGCTGGGCTGACCTACCGCATCGCGACTGCCTACGGCGACAGATTGCGTTCGTGGGTCGCCGATGTCGGCAACATCATCCACCCCGACTACGTCTGGCATGCCTTCGCGCAGTTGTGGCAGACGCCTGGCGACGGAGAGGCCTTCGTCGAGGGTCAGAGCGCCACCACTCCCGAACAACGCGCCCCGGGCTACGTCAGTATGGGCGTGCCACCCGACGGTGCCTTGGAGATGGCGACGGCATCGAACAGCGTGATGGGTTACTGCATCCTCGACCTCTACCGATCTGCCACGCCGAACGTGCATTCCCACTGGGGCCCGTGGGCCCCGACTGTCGCGCCAGGTCTGATCATCCACCCGGCGAGCGATCCGTTCAGCGCCGAGACCATGGCCCGCGAAGTTGCGACAGCACTCGACGCCAGATTCGAGACCCTGGAAGGCGCCGGCCACTTCTGGCCCTACGAGAAGCCGACCGAAGGCGCCGCGCTGCTCGAATCGTTCTGGGCCTCACTCAAGCCGTAGCTGCAGCCCACAACGGCCACACTCCCCAGGAGGACGAACATGAAGGTGCTCATCACCGGTTCAAACAGCGGTTTCGGGCTGCTCGCGGCCATTGGCTTCGCCCGCGCCGGGCACGAGGTGGTTGCCACGATGCGCAACCCCGACAAGGGAGACGCACTCCGTTCCGCGATCCATGCCGAACAGCTTTCGATCGAGATCCGCCGGCTCGATGTCACCGATGCGGAATCCGTCGCCGCAGCAATCCCTGATCCCGGCGAACTCGACGCGGTCGTGAACAACGCGGGTTTCGAGGTGCAGGCCGCGATGGAACTCGTCGACGACGACCTCCTCGCGCGGCAGTTGGACACCAACGTGCGTGGACCGATGCGGGTCATCCGGGCCGTGCTGCCGTTGTGGCGCGAACGCGGCTCGGGAGTAGTCGTCAACGTTTCCAGCATCACCGGGGTCGTGGCCGTTCCGTACGCTGGCGCCTACGCGGCCTCGAAACATGCGCTCGCCGCTATCACGGAGGCCCTGCACTACGAGATGAGCCCGTTCGGGTTACGTTTCGCGCTGATCGAACCGGGCCGCTTCCCGACCGACTTCCACAGCAACATCGTCACCCCGCCAAGGTGGGAGCAGTCGCTCCACTTCGAGCGGGCGATGCAGTTCCGGGCGGCGCTCAGCGCGCTGGACGGCGACGGTGAACCGTCCGACCCCCAGGTCGTCGCGGATGCGATCATCGCCGCGGCGACTGACCCGGCTACTCCGATGCACACCCTGGTCGGTCCCGATGCCCAACTGATCGCTGCCGTACGCTCACAGGGCGACTTCGAGCAGTTCGAGGCGTCGATGCGAACAGCCCTCAACTGGTTCGATTGATCAATTCGCACGTCGGGACGTCGAAGGAGAAGGCACGTGGAGACCGAGCATGTTACGGAGGGCAGATCGGCACCCTCTGATCTCGACACCGCTCGCCAGCCGCTGCGCTCCAACTCTCACGGCGCTCCATCGTCAGGAGGGCGACGGCACGCGATCCAGCAAGCAGGCGTGACTGTCGAGTCTGGCGACGCTCCGGCCGAGCGCGATGCAGACCAGGTCGCCGCCGAGCTCATGCGTGAACTCCGCGTCCAGGGCGACCGGCGTCCCACCAGCGTCGATCAACGTGTCGCAACTATGGGGAGGATCCGTCGCTCCTCGTACACACCTTCGCCTGTAGTGGACAACCGACCATCTCGTGTGCAGCGCGGCGCGACCGCAGCACGGCAACCAGATCCCGGTGTTGCCCCGACCGCCCGAATCCGGTGTTCGTCGCAATCGACCCCGCTCGAGATTCAGCGTATGTCTTGGCCGAAGAAGGCAAAGGATCAGCCAGTGGTCGAGTCAGGTGCGTGGGAGGGCGAAACTGTGAAGATCAAGGCGCTCTGGGAGTGGTGCGAGCTTCGCGACGAGTTCGACTATTGGACGGGCAGCGAAACGCCGGCGCTTTGGGAGGCGATGAAGGAGAAGAAGGGCGAGGATCCTCATAACCGCGAGACCGTCAAATCGTTCAAACAGTTCCTCACCCGCAAGGCCACTGGCGGCGAGGGCGGCGGCGAAGCCACGATCGAGAAGGCCAAGCCCAAGAAGAAGGCGG
>JANOEM010000471.1:0-14860 GCA_031413195.1 Actinomycetes bacterium | reverse complement strand
CCATTGCCTCGATGACGGGCGCGCCGAAGCCTTCGTACTCACTGGGAAACGCCATGGCGGCAGCCATTTTCAGCAGCCCATCTCGGTCAGCCGACGATACGCGGCCGGCCCGGACGACGCGATCGGACAGCCCCAGGTCGACGATCGTCGATTCCACGGAGCGCTCGCTCGAACCAGCCCCCCCGATGAGCACCAGCCGAACATCGCCATCGGTCCATGAACGAGCCATCACCTGGAGCAGGAATTGATGGCCCTTGTGCGGATGAGTGATCGCTGGCAGCACGACCACCGGGCCATCGCCGAGTCGGAATCGCTCGCGGAGATCCGTCTCGGAACTCGCCTGATGCCCGAGTGCCTTCTCGATTCCGTGGGGGACCACGATCACCCGATCCGGATCTGTGCCGTACCCCTCGATCACCCTCTGGCGGACGTACTCGGTCGGCACGGTGATCACGGTTGCCCTCGCAGCGGATCGGGGCATCGCCCACTCCAGGTACCGGCGTTTCGTTTTACTGAGGTACTGCGGGTACGTGCGGTACTGCAGATCGTGAATCGTGAGCACGGTGGGCTTGCTCCCGCCGCTCGGCATCGTGCCGCCCCCATGGTGAACGAGTTGGCTATCAGCGGTATGACGGGCGAGCCATGTGTGCTCCGCGAGCACCCTGCGGGCACGGTTGCCACCGTTAATGCGAGCCACGTCGATCGGGAAGATCGCCGCCAACTCCGGGTGGGCCTGCGCGAATCCGGGCAGGACGTGCAACGTCGGAACGATCATCGACTCGATCTCAGCGAGGCCGAGTAGCTGGCGGACGAGGTAGTCCTCGCTCCCGCCGACCCTTCCGGGGACGCACCACAACAAGTTGACGGACACCGGCACTGGTGAACCCGACATGTTCCACAAGCTATCCAAGTTCGTGGTACGCCGCGGCCGTGAGCTCGGCAGTGTGCCGCCACGTGGCTTGTGACGCTCGGTGTCGTCCCTTGGTTGCGAGCTCTGCCCGTCGCGCAAGGGCTTCGACGATCCCGCGGGCGATGTCCTCGACGTCGTTCGGGTCGACCAGCACCGCTGCGCCGTCGGCTGCCTCCTCGGTGGCGGTATCGGTACTGGTGACGACCGGCGTGCCTTGGGCCATTGCTTCGAGCACCGGCAGCCCGTAGCCCTCGTGCACGCTGGGGTAGCAGAATGCGTGTGCTCCCGCGTAGAGCGCATACAGATCATGCGTCGGCACGAAGCCGAGGAATCTCACGTCACCGGTGACACCACTTGCCGCGTCACCCCAACCTTGTGCGCCGGCGACCACGAGCGGCAACGGTTCTTCGAGCAGCTGAATCGCCTGTGTCAGTCGGCGCAGGTTCTTGCGCGGCTCGACCGTGCCAACGAACAACAGGTAGCGCTCGGGCAGCGTGTACGCATCGCGTACCCGTTGCACGTCGGCTTCGTCGGCGACCTCGTACTCGACGCCAAGAGGTACGTGGCGGAGTCGATCGTTCGCCAACCCGGCATCGACGCAATCCGCCATGGTCGCAACCGAACAGCACAGAACCAGATCAGCGTTGCGCTTGATCAAATGCAAGCTGCGCTCGAACACGCGAATGCCATGACGTGTGAACTGATCCGGGCGGTGCAGGAACGCAAGATCGTGCAGCGTCACCACCAACGGCTTGCGTGTCGGGCACGGGATCAGGGTCGTGGCGTGAACGACGTCGACCGGCCCGGTCACCGATTCCGCGAGGGGCCAACCCAGGTACAGCCAACTCTCGTAGAGCCACGGCGACCGGATCGGCAACTCCCGCCAGGGGATCGGCGGCGCCCACTCGCCTGGGGGCGCTGCGCCATGGCGGCCGGCGACACCGATCAACTCCACGCCTTCTACATCGGCCATCGCCTCGGCCGTCCGCAGCGCGGCTACACCCGTTCCTCCCGGCACCCGATGCCAACACTGCTCCAATGTGTAGGCCACCCGCACGCCCACCATCATGCCGGTTCGACACGTATCATCATCGCCAATGACCACGATCGAGCCCCAGAATCAGCCGCCAGATCACCACCAGCCAGATCCGGTCGACGGCGATTCCTGGAACGGAACGCGGGTCGTGGTCACCGGCGGGTCAGGATTTCTCGGCCGCGTCGTCGTCGAGAAGTTACGGGCGGCCGGAGCGGTCGTGGTTGCTCCGCGAAGTGCCGAGTATGACCTCACCGTGCCCGGGCAGGCAACACGACTGATCGATGATCACCGGCCCGAGCACATCGTGCACCTCGCCGCACGGGTCGGCGGAATCGGGTACAACCAAGTCGCCCCGGCTCAGCTCTACCTGGACAACCTGTTGATGGGCACCTACATCATCGAGGCCGCGCGCGCTGCGCCGTCGGTGAGCAAGACCACCCTGGTCGGCACGGTGTGCTCGTACCCCAAGTTCACACCGGTTCCGTTCCACGAAGCAAGCCTCTGGGACGGGTATCCGGAGGAGACAAACGCGCCGTATGGGATCGCCAAGAAGGCATTGCTGATCCACGCCCAGGTCAACGCTCATCAGTACGGGCAACGATTCGCCTACCTCATCCCCACCAACCTGTACGGCCCCGGCGACAAGTTCCATCCGGCCGTCTCGCACGTCATCCCAGCCCTGATGCGGCGATGTGTCGAAGCGAAGGAAACAGGCGCCGAGCGGATCGACGTGTGGGGAACGGGGACGGCCAGCCGCGAGTATCTGTTCGTCGAGGACGCTGCCGAAGCGATCGTTCTCGCCGCCCGCCATCACGACGGAACCGATCCGATCAACCTTGGCAACGACCACGAAGTGACCATCCGCGAAACCGTCGAGACGATTGCCGCGCTCGTTGGCTACGACGGCGAGTTGGTCTGGGACCCGACCAAGCCGGACGGGCAGCCACGTCGGCGGGTCTCGGCCGATCGCGCCCACGCGCTGCTCGGGTGGCGGGCGCACACATCCTTCGACCAGGGCCTCCGGCGAACCTTGGACTGGTACCTGGCTCATCGATCAGAAGCCGAACGCGACCCCACCACCTGAGCCGGCACGCCCCGTCCAGACCCGCCGCTCAGGCTTGGAGGCGATCGACCAGGCGCTGCAGGGATTCGCGGTAATCCGGCAGCAGATCAAGCCCGGCGACACGAAGAACCGTGTTGTCGAGGACGCTGTTGGCCGGCCGAACCGCCGGCCGTGACGGGCTCAGGTCAGCGGTCGCGATCGGTTTCACCATCGACGCCGGCTTACCCATCGCCACCACGACCGACTGCGCGAACTGGAACCAGTTCACGGCGCCCTGATTGGTCACGTGGTACACGCCACTGCGACGGTCGAGAGCCAGTCGACGGATCATCGGGGCCAGATCTGCACAGAGTGTCGGATGACCGAACTGGTCGTCGACAAACGCGAGTTCGTCGCGTTCGCCCGCGAGGCGGACGATCGTCTTGACCATGTTGTTGCCGTACTCGCCGCAGACCCAACTCGTGCGGAGCACCGTTGCCGAACTGCCGAGCGCGAGAGCTTCGCGCTCGCCGGCGAGCTTCGATGCGCCGTACACCGACTGAGGATTCGGGATGTCCCACTCGTGGTAGGGCTGGTCCTTGGTCCCGTCGAAGACGTAGTCGGTGCTGATGTGCACGAGATGAGAACCGGTTCTCGCGCACGCCTCAGCGACCCAGCGGACCGCGAGTGCATTGGCGCCGAACGCACGATGCGGATCGCCCTCGCAGAGATCGACGGCTGTCCACGCGGCGCAATGGACGACGACATCGGGTCGAGTCGACGTGATCATCCCCAGCACGGCGTCGCGGTCGAGGGCATCGAGCTGAGCGTGATCGACAGCCAACACGTCGTCGCCGGCGGTCTCGCACGCCAACACGGTGTCGCGGCCGAGTTGGCCTCCGGCACCCGTGATCAGAACCTTCATCGCGATTCCCGCAGTGATGATTCCGGCATCAGATCGCGGCTTTCGCCTTCAGTGGCTCCCACCACGCGCGGTTGTCTCGATACCAGGCGACGGTGGACTCGAGACCGTCGACCAGGTTGTGCTCGGTCTTCCATCCGAGAGCGGTGACCTTGGAGTGAGTGATCGAGTATCGCCGATCATGGCCGAGCCGGTCAGCGACAGGGGTGATGAAGCTCTCGTCCCTGCCGCACAGTTCCAACAAGCGGTAGGTGATCTCACGATTGGTGACCTCGTTGCCCGCCCCGATGTTGTAGATCTCGCCGACCGTGCCGTGGCGAAGGACGAGCTCGGCAGCCGTGTTGTGGTCGTGGACGTGGATCCAGTCGCGGACGTTGCCACCGTCTCCGTAGAGCGGGACGTTCTTGCCGTCGAGGAGGTTGGTCGTGAACAGCGGGATCAACTTCTCCGGGAACTGGTACGGCCCGAAGTTGTTGCTGCAACGCGTCACCAGAACCGGTAGCCCGTGAGTGGTGAAGTAGCTCAAGGCGATCAGGTCCGAGCCGGCCTTGGCTGCCGAGTACGGCGAACGCGGGCCGAGCGCGTCGGTCTCGCCGAACGAACCCTCCTCGATCGAACCGTAGACCTCGTCGGTCGAGATGTGCACGAATCGCTCGACCCCGATCTGGCGAGCGACGTCGCACATGACGTTCGTGCCGAAGCAGTTCGTCCGGACGAACGAGTAGCCGTCCTTGATCGAGCGATCGACGTGGGTTTCGGCTGCGAAGTGGACAACCGCGTCGTGACCCTGCATCGCGCTGAGCACGTCGTCCTGATCGCAGATGTCACCTTTCACGAAGCGGCAACGCTTGTCGTCGATCAGGTCGCGGATGCTCTCGATGTTGCCCGCGTACGTGAGCGCGTCGTAGACCGTGACGGTGTCGTCGGTGGTGTCCAGGATGTGACGGACGTAGTTGGAACCAATGAAGCCGGCGGCTCCAGTGACGAACTGCTTCATGTACGCATCTTCCAGTAGGGCCGCCGACCGGCGGGCAGATCGGCGCGAGCCGGATTCGCCTGATCGCGCTCGGACAGGATTGGGTTCTCGACACCCCAGTCGGCGCCGATTGCGGCATCGTTCCACATCACGCCGAGTTCGTCCTGGGGGTTGTAGTAGCCGTCGACGAGGTACGTGATGACCATGTCGGTGAGCGCTGCGAATCCGTGTGCGATTCCAGGCGGGATGAACACGCCCATGTGATTGTCGCCACTGAGATCGAGGCAAAGGGTCGCTCCGTCGGTGGGGCCGCCTTCGCGGAGATCGTGCAGCACCACCCGCGCGGTTCCGAACGGCACGTACCAGTAGTCGGCCTGATGGAGGTGATAGTGCAGCCCCACGATCGCGCCCTGCTTGCGGTTCCCGCGATTGCCCTGGATCATCTCTCGCCCGTTGGGGAACCACTCGCGGCGGTAGGTCTCGATGAAGAGGCCGCGCTGGTCGCCGTGGATCGTTGGTTCGACGATGTGGATGCCTGCAATGACATCGCTCTCATAGACGTTCGGCATCGCTTTTTTTTTCCTGACTCTGTGCTTGCTCGACTGGTTGCGGGTTGTCTACTCGACGTCGATCTGGCAATGATCGCCGACCATCAACCGGGCGGCGCGTGGCCGACGTTGGGTTCGTACGACGACGGCCTCCTTGCCAATCAGGCTGTCCTCGAGACGGGGGATGTCGCTGATCACACTGCGGGCCATGATCACCGAGTGCTCGACTTCGCTGTTGGTGACTTCGCAATCGGCTCCGATCGCGCTGAACGGCCCGATGAAGCTGTCCGTGATACGGGCGCCGGCGCCGATGGCCACCGGTCCCCGGATGGTCGAGTTCGTCACGATTGCTCCGGCTTCGATCACGACTCGGCCCTCGATCACCGAACTTTCGTCGATCGTGCCGTCAAGGCGGGTCTCGATCTTTTCGAGCAGGAGCCGGTTGGCCTCGAGCAACGGGGTGAGCTTGCCGGTATCGATCCACCAACCGGTCAGCAGTTCACAGCGGACCGTGAAGCCCTGATCGATCAACCACTGGATCGCGTCCGTGATTTCGAGCTCGCCACGTGGCGAAGGCTCGATCGCCGCAACTGCCGTATGGATGGTCTTGTCGAACAGATACACCCCGACCAACGCGAGATCGCTCGGCGGGTCAACCGGCTTCTCGACGAGATGGACCACATTTCCGGCAGCGTCGAGCGAAGCGATGCCGAACCGATGAGGGTCGGGCACCTTCTTGAGCAGGATCTGCGCTGACGGGGGCTCGGCTCCGGCGCGAGCCTGCTCGAAGGCGCGAACGAAGGCGCCGAGGTCTTGTTCGAGGAGGTTGTCCCCGAGGTACATCACGAAGTCCTCATCTCCCAGGAACTCCTGGGCGATGAGGACGCAGTGGGCGAGACCGAGCGGAAGGTCCTGGGGGATGTAGGTGACCTGAACGCCGAACTGGCTGCCGTCACCGATGGTGCTCATCACTTCGGCACGGGTGTCACCGACGATGATGCCGATCTCGACGATTCCGGCAGCCGCCATTGCCTCGATGCCATAGAACAGGATCGGCTTGTTGGCGACCGGGACGAGTTGCTTCGCACTGGTGTGAGTGATCGGCCGGAGGCGGGTGCCCGCGCCGCCGGCGAGGATCAGCGCTTTCATGCCATCACCGGCAGGTTCGGTAACCGAGTCATAGACAAAGAGTCTCCCACGTGTCGACAAACGGGAGTCAGGCTAGGCCGGAATAGGCGGCGTATTGGTGGCCCCGCTGAAGTAGTCGATCGTTGCCGGCGCCCCATCGCCGAGGAGCAACACCGAATTCCCGTTGATGGTCGCCCCGGTCGCGGGGATGGTGTATGTCTGCAAACCTTCGCCGGCGGCCTCCCGGAATGCCCCGGCGGCTTCCAGTACGTCGAGGCCGGCGTCGATCCGGATCGCCCCCGTCATCGACACCAACACCTTTCCAGCGACGAGCGGATTGGTCTTGACCTTGTCGACGGCTGCCTTCAACGCGATGTTGATGAAGGCCTGCTGGCGCTTGATCCGGCCGAAATCGGATGTCGGGTCGGCCAGCCACGCCCCGTCGACGTACTCCTCGTAGTAACGGCTGCGGGAGTAGGCGAGGGCCTGGACACCGTCGAGGACGTGATATCCGCCGGTTTCGACGAAGAAGCCCGTGTGCGTGTCGCGAGCCGGGTTCCAGAACCCGACCTGGACGCCGCCGATTGCGTCGACCAATGACTTGAAACCTTGGAAGTCGATCTCGACGTAGTGGTGAACCGGAATACCCAGGCCCTGGACGGTCTGGATCAGGGTCGCCGGGCCGTCCTGAAAGGCAGCGTTGATCCGGTTCGGGTTGTCGCGGCCGGGGATGTCGACCCACAGATCTCGAGGCAGCGACAGCAAAGCAGCGGGCCCACCGTTCTTGTCGCGACGCAACACCATGATCGTGTCACTGCGATTGCCGGAGACGTCGGCGACTCCCCCGATGCCGCCGAAGTCGGGGTCGGACGGATCGGCACCGACCCGGCTGTCCGATCCCACGAGTAGGAAGTTCTCGACGTTGTCGTTCGGTGGGCTGAACACGTTCTCGAGTCCTTCGATCCGCTGGATCTTGGAGACCTGACGGTTCGCCGCCACCAACACACCGGCTGATCCGGCCACCGCAACGACGAACGCGATCAGGAGCAATGATCGCAGGCGATGAGGTTGCCGTCGCGGTGCAACAGGTTCAGAAGGAGGATCAATTGGGCCAGGCGGAGGGCCGATCCAAAAACGCGATTGCCCCGGTTCAAGAGCGGATGGAGCGATCTGCACGTCCGCGACGGTACTCGTGCGCGTCGCTGCGGCGCGGGCACCCCCTCGCACAGATCAGGCGCAGGTCACGACAGGATCAATCGGTCGGGCGGAGATGGATGACGTCGCCGGTGTCGATCCGGTGGGTGATCGCGCACTCGTCGATCACCACCAATCGGCCATCGGGCTCGACCCCGACTGCGGTGCCGACGACGTGTTGACCACCGGCGAGTTCGACCCTCACGCGTTGCCCGATCGTGGCGAGGTGCTCGCGATAGATCGCAGTGAGATCACGCGGCAATCCGTCGAAGGCCGTCAGCATCTCGCCCAGGAAACGGCGCGGTTGAACTCCCGCACCGAGTTTGGCGGCACCGTCGGGTGCCCAACCAATGTTGACGCCGATGCCGACCACGACGAAAGGCCCGGCTGCGGACGAACCGGCCTGAGCAAGTATCCCCGCCAGCTTGGCGCCGTCGAGCAGGATGTCGTTCGGCCACTTGAGCAGCGGATGCACACCGACTGCGTTCTCGGCCGCCGCAACGGCCGCCAACGCGACACGTCGGGTCAACTCGTGGGGATGGGCCGGAACGTCCCTGAACAGCATGCTGACCAGTAGGTTCGCGCCGGCGGGAGCTTCCCAGCGACGGTCGAGGCGCCCCCTGCCAGCCGTTTGCAGATCGGCGGCCAGCACCGTTCGGTCGGGTGCGCCGCGAGCTCCTGCGGCCACAAGATCGGTGTTCGTCGATCCGGTCTCGGCCACCCACTCGACCTGCCAGCCCATCGGCCACGATGCCTGCTCACTGTCGCTCATCGGCGAATCGTAGGACCTCGGGTCGGGCACCGACTCCCCCGGGAGACTCGGCGAGATCGACGAGGGTTCGCAATCCACTGCCCACAGCGGGCATCATTGCTGCGTGCTGAAGAAGATCCTGATCGCCAACCGTGGAGAAATCGCCGTTCGAGTCATTCGAGCTGCCAAGGAGTTGGGGATTGCGACTGTCGCGGTGTACTCCGAACTCGACCGAAATGCGCTGCACGTGCGCCTCGCCGACGAGGCATTCGCGCTCGGCGGCCAAACTGCCGCCGAGAGCTACCTCAACACCGAGGCGATCCTGAACGCAATCAGGTCGAGCGGCGCCGATGCCGTTCACCCCGGCTACGGCTTCTTCAGCGAGAATCCCGATTTCTCGCGGGCGATCCTCGAGATGGGCGTTGTGTTCATCGGGCCACCTCCGTCGGCCGTGGACGTGATGGGCGACAAAGTCAGCAGCCGTAAGGCAGCGCTCGAGGGCGGAGCACCGATCGTGCCCGGCACCACCGAGTTTGCGAAGAGTTCCGCCGAGATCACCGATTTCGGCAACAGCAGCGGCTGGCCCGTTGCGATCAAAGCAGCATTCGGCGGTGGCGGCCGGGGGATGAAGGTCGTGAACAGCGCGGCCGAGGTCCAGGACGCGATGGATAGCGCCCAGCGTGAAGCCAAGGCTTACTTCGGACGCGACGAGGTCTACGTCGAGCGCTACCTCACCTGGCCCCGACACATCGAGGTCCAGTTGGTCGGGGACCAGTTGGGCAACGTCGTCTGGATCAGCACCCGCGACTGCTCGGCGCAACGTCGGCACCAGAAGTTGGTCGAGGAAGCGCCCGCGACAGGCCTGCCCGATGGGGTCGAGGAGGCGATGGGTCAAGCCGCGATCAAGGTCGCAAAGGCCGTTGGTTACTACAACGCAGGCACCGTCGAGTTCATCTATCAAGACGGCGAGTTCTTCTTCCTCGAAATGAACACCCGGCTCCAGGTCGAGCACCCGGTCTCTGAGGAGATCACCAAGATCGACCTGGTCGAGTGGCAGATCCGAGTTGCGAGCGGCGAGCAGTTGCCGATGACGCAGGAGCAGGTCGCGGCACGGCGCTACGGACACAGCATCGAGATCCGGATCAATGCCGAGAACCCTGCGGGCGGCAAGTTCCTCCCCAGCCCTGGCACCATCCACAAGCTCACGACCCCGGACGGATTCGGCGTGCGATTCGATGGCGGCTACGAAGCCGGCGACGAGATCAGCCAGTACTACGACAACCTGATCGGCAAGCTGGTCGTGTGGGGCAAGGATCGCGACACCGCGATCGCGCGGACGATTCGGGCGCTCGAGGAAATGGTCGTCGAAGGCGTCGCGACAACGATCCCGGCTGATCTCGCGATCCTGAGGCATCCCGACTTCCGCTCGATGCAGCACAGCACGAAGTGGGTCGAAGAGGTGCTCGACCTCGGTGGGATCGAGGGACCCAAGCCGCCCGCTGCGGTCGAGGGTGACGACACCGGTCCCCTGGTGCAGCGCAACACGACGGTCGAGGTCAACGGCAAGCGGTTCGAAGTCAAGATGTGGGTTCCCGAGGGGCAATCCGTCGTCGCCGTCGCCGGCGCCGGCAAGACCGCGAAGAAACCCGCACGGGCTGCGGCAGGGGCAGCGGGCGGTGGTGGAAGCGGCGACGTCACCGCACCGATGCAAGGGACCATCGTCAAAATTCTGGTCGAAGTCGGTCAAGCAGTCGAGGCCGGCCAATCAGTCGTGGTCCTCGAGGCGATGAAGATGGAGAACCAGCTCGCTGCCGAGAAGAGCGGCACGGTCAAGGAGATCAAGGTCACCACAGGCGAAACAGTTGGGGCCGGCGACGTCGTGGTCGTCATCGCCTGATCGCGAGTTGATCAGGCGTTGATCACGAGTTGATCACGAGTTCATCACCACGATGGTGCCCGCGGCCCGATCGTGCCAGCCTTGGCGCCGCGGGTCGAAGAAAGCTCGAACGTAGACGAACAGGTTGAGGATCTGGCCGATGCCCGGGATCACGCCAGCAGCCAGCGGGACCAGCGCCCGAATCGCCGAGGAGTACCACAGCACGGGGCCGCCGGTATCGATTCGAACGGCCCGCGTCCCGAGCGCGAACTTTCCGAGGGTCCTGCCCCACAGCCCGATCATCACGAATTCGTAGATGAACGCGACCGAGACGACCGCGATGTTGATCGCGAATGCGTTGTCGGAGAAGTCGTCGACGCTTCGCACCCCGAACCCAACTCCGATCGCGAGGATCGGGACCAGCACGACGGCTTGGTCGATGACTTGGGCCAAGATTCGGCGCCACATCGGAGCCAGAACCGCCGTCGCGGGAAGCCCGAGCTTCTCGTTCTTGCGAACCAACTCCGATTCGTCGACTGAATTGCTCATTCCGCTGCTTCGGCAAGCGCCTCGGACAGCGCCGGATGCACGAGCAGGCTCTCGACGATGTCGCTGACCCGCAGGTGAGCGGTGACCGCCAACGCGATCACGCTGATCAACTCGGCCGCATGGCGACCGACGATCGAACCACCGAGGACGACACCCGTCGCTGGATCGGAGACAATCTTGACGAAGCCTCTCGCGTCATTGTTGATCAATGCCTTGGCAGTCGCCGAGAACGGCACCTTGGTGACCCGGATCTTGCGACCTTCCGCAAACGCCTCTGCTTCGGCGAGACCAACATCGGCTATCTCGGGTTCGGTGAAGATCGCCGAGGCCGCCTTGTCGTAATCGAGATGGCGATGGGCCACCTTCTGCAACCCCATCACGTGCTCGGCGACCTTGCGGCCCTGCATGCTCGCCACCGATGAGAGCGGTAGCTTGCCGCTGACGTCGCCTGCCGCATAGATGTGCCCGATGTTGCTCTGGCAATGACGATTGATGGTGACATACCCGCCGTTCATCTCGACCCCGGCTGCTTCGAGGTCGAGCGAGTCGGTGTTCGGCACAGAGCCGATCGCCAACACCGCATGGCTGCTGCGCACCACGCGACCGTCGTCGCAACTGACGACGACCTCGTCGCCGAACCGCTCGATCGATGTCGCCCGAGCCCCTTTCAGGAGCCGGACCCCGCGGCGCAAGAAGTCGTCTTCGAGAACGGCCGCAACCTCGGGGTCCTTGCTCGGCAACACCTGCTGGCGGCTGACCACGAGCGACACGGCTGCTCCGAACGACGAGAACATGTGCACGAACTCGACGCCTGTCACCCCCGATCCGACGACGGTGATGCTGGTCGGGAAGATCTTCGGTGGATAGCAATCCCGTGTCGTCAGGATCCGCTCACCGTCAGGGTGGCACCAATCCGGGATACGGGGCCGTGACCCGGTAGCGATCAGGATCGCGTCGGCCTCGACGACCTCGACCGATGCTGGCGCAGATGGCGTGGCTGCCGTCGTGATCTCCACCCGGTTCGGACCGACGAGCCGCGCAGAACCGGCGACCATCCGGACTCCTTGGCTCTCGAGCAGGCGCGTCGTGTTGCGCTGCAGGCGGCCCTTGATGTCCTCGATCCGCTCGGTGAGGGCAGGTGTGTCGATCTCGGCGTCTTGCTGCTCGAGCCCCATCCCACCGATCCGTCGAGTGAAGCTGATCGCTCCACCCGTTGCGATCATCGTCTTCGACGGGATGCAGTCCCACAGGTGGGCGGCACCGCCGATCACGTCGCGTTCGATCAAAGTGACGTTTGCGCCGAACCGCGCTGCATGGCTGGCAGCGGTATTGCCGGCGGGCCCGCCGCCGATGATCACAAATCTGGTCGACACAGCCGCCGAGGCTACCCCGACCAGCTTGGGCCTGCCGCGCAGACCCAATGAGCAGACCCAATGGGATGGGCGTGCGCTCGCAGACTCGTCAGCCAAACAACGCGGAATCCGCGGTTTTGGGCTCACAAGTCTGCGGCGTTGCTTGGGCGCCAACCCCTGAACCTGTGCTGCCGGCGCTACTCGCCTGCCCAACCGTCCTCGGCGAACAAAGACTCTCGGCTCGTCGCGGCCGATGTCTCGTCCGGCTGATTCTCGGTGCCCGACGGTCGAGCGCCTTGGGTACCTGCGACCACCGGTAGGTTCGGGCAATAGGTCGACGGGTACTGATACTGGTCGCGGCGACTCCCGACCCACTCGAAGTGCATGCCATCAGGCGTGAGGAAGTTGCCTCCCCACGCGAAGTTGTGCTTGCGGAAGATCCGAACGACGCCGCAGTCCATCTTCGGTATGGCCCCCTGGGCATTCGCCACGGTGTTCGTGTCGAGCGCACCACCCCACGCGTGGCGCGAGAGCGAGCCGAGCTTCACGCTTCCGGCAAGCCGGTTGAACCGCGGGTTGAAGCAACCGCCGGCACTGTTCGCGTTGGCGACGTCGATCGCGGGGGCGAGCCCGGCGAGAGACACCTCGGTCAGCGCCGCGATCAGGTCGGCGCGCAGCTTGAGGTTGCATCGGGCCCGAATCGGGATTTCCGCGAGGAACAGCTCCCGGTCGGGAGGCAAGTACGCGTTGACCCAGTCGGCACCGAGCGTCACGACCGGGGTCTCGGGCGGGGCGACATCGGACAAGTTGTACGCGAACTCACCCAGCATCAACTTGGTCGAGAGCAGGCTGAGAGTGATGTCCGGATCGAAGGGATCCCAGCTTCGCCGGATTCGAGTGTCGGTGCCCGGTAGACCCTGGGCGACGAGCGAGGCATCGATCGAGCCGCGGGTCGGGAAGCCCCACAGCACGATTCGGGTCTCGATATCCACTCCGAGTTGAGCTGCCATTGCCGGTGTGAACACCAGTTCCGTCCCGCCGAGCGCTGCATCGTCGGCCACCAATCCGATCACGAACGAGACGATCGACCCATCGCCGGCGAGGAGATCGACCGTGTCGCCCACTTGCGCAGCGTTGAGAGCTGCGCTCTTCGCGCTCATCACGATCTGACCGGCGCCGAGCACCGCCGAGACATCTCGTCCCATGATCGGACCCGCCGCGTTCGGTGGAATGGCTGTGACCGACATCGGGAACTGGAAGTCGGCGGGCGCCGCTCGAACGACCCCCGCCCCGCGGCGTACCGCCCGCAGCCCGACGGTCGCTCCCCTGCCGAGCGCCCACGCGGCACCGGAGTTCCCGGCCGCTGCGATTGCCTGCGTGCGAACCTCATCGCTGAGTGCTGCGCCCTTGTTGAAAATAGTGACCACGTCGGTGAGCCCGGTGATCCGGTCGGCCGGGAGCAGGGCCCCGCTCGGCCCGGCGGGTCCAATCACCATCTCCAGCGTGCCGACGGCCGATCCCGTTGGAGATGCCGAGATCAGCGACGAGGTGACGACAGCGGCACCGAGCAACACTGCCATCAGGCGCGTGCTTGCCGTCGTCAACGCTTCATCCGTCGCTTGATCCGAATCTCCATCCAATTCTCCATCGCGGAAAAGCCTAGGCCGCTCTGCGTGCACAAGTCACCGCGCCCCGAGTTCGGCGGAGCGGCACGAGCAAAACGGTGACCGGGCAGCGGACCTCGTCCGGTACCGTGCAGGCCCGTGAACGACTCGCCCGACACCGCTGCAACCGATGCCATCGGTGGCATCGGTGCATCCCCAGCTGCCGAATCCGCTGTCGAAGCCGAGACTGAGTCAGAGCTCGAATCGAGCCTGCTCAGCGGTAGTGGTTTGGCCGCCGAGAAGGCCAAGCGGCTGGGCAAGTTGGACGATCTGCGCGCGGGCGGGACCGAGCCCTACCCCTACCGCTTCGATCGGACACACACACTTGCCGAGGTTCGCGAGTTGTACCCGAACCTCGATCCGGGAGTCGAAACCGAGACGCGGGTTTCGGTCGCGGGCCGGATGATGTTGCGCCGCGACAGCGGCAAGCTGATCTTCGCCCAACTGCGCGATCGCACGGAGCAGATCCAGCTGTTCATCTCCAAGGCGGTCGTCGGCGAGGCGGCATTTGCGGCCATTGGCGACCTCGATCTCGGCGACTGGATCGGCGTCGAAGGGATGGTGATGACCACTCGCACCGGCGAATTGAGCGTCAAGGTCACGTCGCTGCAGTTGCTGTCGAAGGCCGTCCGTCCGATGCCCGACAAGTGGCGGGGACTCACCGACACCGACACCCGCTTCCGTCAACGGTACGCCGACCTGATCGTCAACGAGGATGCCCGGCGGGCCTTCACGGTGCGGCACGAAGTGATCTCGAGCTTCCGGCGCACGTTGGTCGGCAAGGGATACATCGAGGTCGAGACACCCGTCCTGCATCTCGAGGTCGGAGGCGCTCACGCCCGCCCGTTCGTGACCCATCACAACACCCTCGATCTCGACATGTACCTGCGGATCGCGCTGGAACTGCACCTC
>JANOEM010000470.1:0-11180 GCA_031413195.1 Actinomycetes bacterium | reverse complement strand
CAACGAAGCACGGGCGCTGTTCGACGAGCTCGGTTGCGTGCTCGATGCGGCGCGGATCGACGTACGGCTCGCAGAGGGGTCGACAGACCCGCTGGTAGCGGCGCGGCTTGCGGCCGTCGTCGACCTCGCACGCCGGCAGGGTGCACGAGTGCTCGCCATGGAGGCCGAAGCAGCGCGACGGGGTAGCGGCGCCGACGACGCGCTGTCGGTCACCACGCTCGGCAGTTTCGGCGTCAGCCGCGACGGCGTGCTGGTGCCCAACACCGCATGGCAATCGAAGAAGGCGCGTGACCTTTTCAAGATGTTGGTCGTGCTCGACGGTCGGCCGCTCCCGCGCGAGCAGGCGATCGATCGGCTGTGGGGCGACGACAGCGCCTCGTCGAGCAAGTTGTCGGTGGCCTTGGCAACGCTGCGCGCCGTGCTCGACCCGCACAAGCAATTCGACCCGGATCACTTCGTGCAGGCCGACGGCGAGTCGATCCGCTGCAACCCGGATGCGATCAACTCCGACCTCAGGCGGTTCCTGACGCTCGCCCAATCGGCCCTCCGGGCGCAACGAACGACCCCGGGACCTGCCGCCACCGAGCTGCTGTCGATCGCCGAGTCGGCCTACACGGGCGAAGTCCTCGAGTCGGACCCGTACACCGACTGGTTCGTCAACGCTCGCGAGTCGGCGCGCTCCGCGTACCTCTCGGTCGCCCAGAGATTGGCAACGGTGCGCTTGCGGGACGGTTCGCCCGACGACGCGATCCGGCTGTGGCTACGGGTATTGGAACACGAGCCGTACGACGAGTCGGCCCACCTTGCGCTCGTCTCGACGCTGGTCGCGGTCGGCCGCCACGGTGACGCTCGCAGGCGTTACCAGCACTACTCCGAACGTATGCACGAACTCGACCTCGAACCGAGGGCGTTTCCGACGCCTTGAATTGCACCGCAAGCCCACCGCAATGTCGCCGCTCATGATCGTGTGGTGTCGACATTTGTAGTGCGCGTCGTGGACTCGGCCGAGGGGCGCCTGCGCGGCGTCGTCGAACGCATCTCGGACCGGTCTCGCCGTCCGTTCAGTGATTCCGGCCAACTGATCGCTTTCCTCAACGAGGTCGACGAGCCCGAACCACAGGAGAACCTGAAGCACACCTGAAGGCGGCCCGAGGATGGACGATCAGGATCGCGGGATGAGCACATACCAGCGGGCTCGGCGGCGCCATCTGATAGCTGCCGGTGCCGTTGTCACCACGTTGCTCACCGGCTCGCTGATCGTCGATGCGGCACCGGCCGCAGCAGCCGTGAGGCGGCTGGCCGCCGTCGCGCCGGGAACGCCGGATCCGTTTCAGGTGACGTTGACATCGAATGGTTTCGCCCCGGACCGGATCACCGTGGTGCGGGGCCAATCGATCGTGATCGCCAATGAGGCGGGGGCGACCCGCACGATCACCTCTGGCGCTGACGGGACGTTCGACTCGGGCGCGGTCGCCGCCGGCAACCGATACGTCCTGGCGTTTCCGGCCACCGGCGTGTGGACGGCGACCGATGATGCCGCGACGCAGCACTCGGCCACGATCACCGTCGGCCTCGGTGCGCTCGCCGGCGATCAGTTCACGTCGGCCAACTCGGTGATTCCCGACTCCTCACCTCCAGATGCGCCCGTGATCGTGCACCCGGCGCTCGGCATCCTCGTCACCCGCAACCGGATCCTCGTCAGCTTCACCGACACCGCCACGGTGCCTCAAGCCAACGCTGCCCTCGCCACCGCCGGGTTGACGATCGTGGGCGGCAACCTCGACCTCACGTTGATCGTTACGGAAGTCGCCGATGCCGCCACACCCGACCTCGATTACATGCAGGCCGCGCTGGACACACTGCGCGTGCAGCCGGGCGTTCGCACCGCCGCTTACGACATCTCGATCAACCCCGAGACGGCGCTTCCACGCCCCACCGAGCCCGACCCGGGGGCGTCCGTCGGCCTCGAACCGTACACGTGGGAGGCCCTGTTCACCGACGACGAGACGATACGCGGCGACGGCTCGAACTACGCCCTCGAGGCCGCCCGCTTCCCGCAGGCATGGAACTGGCTCGATGCCATCCGCCAGCGCTCGCCCGGCAACGCCACCACCAGTTCCACCATCGTGCTCGACAATGGTTTCGACACCAACCACCCCGACCTCGCCCACGTCACCCCGCTCCGACTGTGCACCGCCGATCTCCGTTGCACAGAAAATCGGCGCGGCGTCGACAGCGACGGCGAGGTGCTTACCGAGCATGGCACTGCCACAGCCGGCCTCGTCGGAGCCGCATTCGATCGCGGCTCTCCCACTTCGCCAACCTCGCGCGGAACCGTCGGTGGCGACCCGATGTCTCGCCTGCATCTGGTCCCATACTTCGTCGACTCGGCCAACGACTCGCTGGACACGGTGACGTTCGCTTCCTTCCTGAGCGTGCTCGACCTGATCCTCGACGAGAAGAACGAGCCACCGTTCACCTTCTCCAACCTCCGAGTCATCAACCTGTCGGCCGGGTTCGCCTTCAGTGAAGCGACCAACGGCGTGGCGTACTTCGAGGCCTTGTTCGGCAAGGACACCTGCGGCCCAGGCGCAGATGACGATGCCAGCACGCCCCCGGCGCAGCGCGTCGCCTGCACCCCCAACACCAAGGATCTCTACCTCAAGGAGTTCCGGGCGGCGGCCGAGTTGGTGCGCCCGATCGCCAGCCGGCTGGCCAACAACAACGTGCTGCTGGTTGTCGCCGCCGGCAACGACGGGCGCGAGTTCTGCGCCGACCGTCCCCGTACCGATGTCACGGCACCGTGCAACAACCGCGAGTGGATCAACACCGCCAACACAGACGCGTTCGGGTACCTGGCGTCGATCTGGCCGAGCGGCAGCGTGCCGCCATGGCTGCTGGTCGAGGCCAACGAAACCACGACTCAAACAATGACCCGGCACGACTACTCGAACGTCGGCGGTCAGATCAGTGCAGGCGGCCGGGCTCTTGTGCCGTTTGTAGACGCCAACTTCGTGCCGACCTACCAGCAGTTGTTCGGCACTTCGATGGCGGCACCGTTCGTCAGCGCCGCAGCGGGGCTATTGTCGAGCCTGACCCCGAGCTGGATCACAGTCCGCCGGTTGCTGGTCGAGCGAGGGCCGACCGACCTGGACAACTCGTTCACTCCGCGCCTCGACGTGTACTCGTCGCTGATGGGGTTGCCGAGCGACGTCGGCATCGACGCCTTGCTCGATGTCAACGACACGTCACCCGACGGTAACCGTCGAGTGACCCGTGACGATCGCGGGCAAGCCACCGGCGAGGACCGCACACTTGGTAGCAAAGACGGCAGGACCAAGCGGTCGGCCCCGGACGGGGCGATCGACATGCGTGACTTCCGGCGGTACCGCGACGGTTGGCTCAATGCGTGCTCCGGCGAGGCGCGTTGCCCCGAGCCGGAACAGATCAGCCTCGACGGAGTCGCCACGCACCCCAAGAAGGACATGAATCTCGACGGCTGCTTCGTCCTCGCCCTACCCGACTGCGGAATCACCGAGGGGGTCTACGCCCGCGTCGACTTCAACGGCGACGGGACGTTGCTCGACCGAGCCTTCCCGGTCCTGCTCGATGCCAACGGGCAACCGGTCGCACGTGGGGCCGGCACGCGCATGACCGACCTCGACGTACTGCAGACTCGCTTCGGCCAAGGCAACAACCCCACCACCGAAGGGTGGACGGCGGCTGATCTGGAAGCACTGATGGTGTCGGCCGACGTCGAACTGAGGCTCGACACGCTGTGGGCCAGCGGGGTCGAATCGGCTGAGGTCACCGTTGCGACCGTCGACACCACAGGTCCGCGCCGCACCTACACGGCTCCCGGTGCCGGTACCGGCGCCGTGTCGATGTACACCATTCCGATCAACCCGCTCGCCGACTTCGGCAACAACGACCTGATCCAGGTCCGGGTCGTCGGCCATTTGCCGGGCGACGAAACGATCACGTTCCTGTCCCCTCCGATCGAGGTCAAAGCCGGCCAGGATGTCGTGGTCGTCCCGTGCGCGAATCAGCTCGTCATGACATCGACGCCCACGGAGATCACACCGGGCGGCTCGGCGTCGATCGCCGCGACCCTGACCGACTGCACCGGCCGCCCCGTCGTCAACAGCGGGATCGACTTCGAGGTCACCAGCGGTCCCGATGGAACGTCGCTGTCCGCGGTGGAGGCGTTCACCGACGCACAAGGGATTGCCCGCACCACGTTCACGTACCCCGACGACGTCAACACGGCGGCGCAGGTGGTGGCCCGCTCGTACCCGGCGTTGGACGGCGGCGAGCGGCTGGAACGCTACGTCGACCTCGGGCCTGCCGCCGACATCGTGGTCCACTATCGATACCGCCAGACCATCCTCGGCTACGACCGCACCTCGACCAACGACTGGGGGCCCGGTCAAGACGACTGCGATGGGGCGAATGACGCCGGCGTTTCACCAGCCAAGTGCTTCACCGCCACTCAACAGATCCAGACCCACTTCGGCCTTCCGTTCAACGAGTTCGATCTCGCTCTGGGCGAGTTGGAGCGGGCCGGGACGATCACGCCCAACACGACTGGCGGCGCCACGATCGACGACTCGGTACGAACATTGCAACGCCAGATCAGCAACACCCCCAACGCCTTCGACCTGACCGGCATCACCTTGACGACGACCGTCGAGGAGTGGGATCCGGCCACGCCTGGCAATCGAGCGACCAAGATCTACGACTCGCCGATCCGGGTCTCGGGTCAGCCGTCGGCCACCGAATACGCCGACATACCGGCGGTCGACGTTCCGACGATCGACTTCGCCGTCACCGACGACGAGGTGCAGGTCAACAATCTGAAGGTATTCGGCGATGGCTACGCCATCATCCAGGCGGCATACACGCTGCAGCGCGGACAACTCATCCTGCCCGAGGACACCAACCCTGATCTGCCAGTGCCGAATCTGTACCAGCCGTTGCAGCAGATCGTCACCGACCTCGCGCTCGTACCACGAGCAGACTCGTCGAGCCTTGCCTGGGGTTGGAACCCTGAGGCCCCGCTCGAATTCGTCGGCAACGGCGACGGCACCTACCAGCCGGTGTCGTGGTGCGGCACGCGTGAGCGGCTGTTCGACAACGCGGACGACCCCGGTTATTGGAACGACACCGAACCAGCGATTCCGACCACGGACCCCAACGATCCGACCGTGGTCTACGACGGGCCGTACCGCGATCCTGATGCACAACGCCCGGACCGTGCCGCAGGCGACCGGGCAGCGCCACGCCACACCGGCTCGGTCCGGTCGCGATTCGAGTTCGTTGCGGTCGTCACGCATGCCGGTGACCCGATACCGGAGTTGACGTTCGAAAATTGCACCGAGACCGAACCGGCACCGATCGTCGGTTGGCAGCCTGGCGAACCCGTCGAGGGCCAGACGGTCGACTTCTTCGACCTGTCGTCCTACGCCGACGGAGCGATCGCGACCACCTGGAGGTTCGACGACCCTGCCGGTCCGGATCCGACCACCGTGCAGCACCGGTTTTCCGACAACGGCCTGTACGAGGTCGACTTCACCGTGGTCGACGCCGGCGGCACTTCGCGCGACAGCGAGGTCGCCGACGTGGTGGTCAAGAACGCACCACCGACCCTCGATGTCGTCGAGTTCGGAACCGAAGGTCGGTCCATCAAGGTCAGCGTCGATGATGCCGGCCTGATCGACCGTCAGCAATTGGAAGTGCGGCTGACCTCGCCCACGCCCGGCTGGCCATCCGGCGGCGTGTCGGTCTACACGTCGCCGCCGACCGATCCGCTGACACTCGAGCCGATGCTCGGGCCATGGACACACACCGTGCAGCTGCCAACCACAATCGCCCCCGGTGTCTACTTCGTCGTGTTGACCCTGCTCGACAAGGACGGCGGCAAGGCGTCGGTGTCGTTCTCGCTCGCCGTCCCGCAACCGGAGGCCGGTCCGTCCGGCGGTTCGACCTTGTTCCGTGCCCCGAATTCGCTCCGTTCCCCGGCCGTACCTTTGGCCGCCGCCCCGACCCCGCCAGCGGCCCTGGCGATCGAACAGCCGACACCGATCGCGCGCAGCTTCGTTGCGGCGCGAGCGCGGCTCGGCTTCAACACCCCCATTTCAGCACCGGTTCCCGCATACGTGATCGATCGAGTCGCGGCAGGGACCGGCGAGATCGTGTCGGTCCGCAACGCCACCCGCAGCGAAGGTCTCGCCGCCGGTGCGAGGCTCGACCCCGGCGACGGGCGGCCGGAGCTTCCGATTGCTGCAGCGGGTTCGGTCAGCATTGCCTACCCCGGGCCTGGCTCGCCCTCGCTGGGGATCACCGGCCTCAGCGGAACCACTACCGCCGCCACCGCGCTGGCGATCAGCGGAGCGGCGATTCCTGCCAACCTCGCCTACACCGGCACGACGGCTGCACCGAGGGGGGCGTTGGCGGCTGTTGCCGCATACGCCACCCGTGTGGGCGGGATCGACCTGGCGGGTGTGTTGGTGCGGTTCACAATCGGCACCGAATCAGTGGAAGCGATCACCGGGCCGAACGGGATCGCCAGCGCCGCGTTGCCCATCACGGCCGCAGCCGGGCCGACGCAATTGCAACTCATCGCGCTTCCCGGTGGCACGCCGATCACCGTCGAGTTCACCGTCACACCCAACGAGGTCCCCGTGGCCGACGCCGGCGGAGGGCCGGGCGGAATTTACTCTCTGGGTGCCGGGTTACCGCTCACACTGACGGGTTCGGGAACCGACGCCGATCCTGGCGAGACCGCGACGTTGAGCTATGCGTGGGACCTCGACGACGACGGCCAGTTCGACGATGCGTCCGCGACGGAGCCATCGTTGACATCCCAGCAGGTCGCGACGATCATCTGCGGCGGGACCTGCGACGCCGGTGAGGTGTCGACCGTTGCTCTGCAAGTGACGGACGTCAAAGGTGGCCGCGCCGTAGACACCGCAACCATCACCACCGTGCGCGATTTCGCCATCACGATCAACCCGGCCGGCGCCACCTTGGTGCCGAACGCCAACGTCAGCTTCGTGGTGAGCGTGATCACCACCAACGGGTTCGCCGGCCCGGTCGCGCTCACTGCGCCGGGGCTTCCGGTGGGGATCGTCGCCACGTTCGACCCGACGGTGGTCACCCCGAACGGAACATCGCTGTTGACCGTCCGCGCCAACTCGACGTTCACCCCACAGGATTTCGACCTCGTGGTGCGAGGCACGAGCGGCTCGATCGTGCGCGAAGCGGGAGCCGATCTGTCGCTCGAATTCGGCCTGATCCCGCAGTGCTTCGGTGCCGTCAGCGGACGCATAACGGACAGCGAGACCGGCGCCGGGATTGCGGGAGTCCCGATCCTCGGCGCGACGACGGACGTCGAGGGACGCTACGCGGCCACCGGTCTCGCACTCGACACCAACAACGCCCCCCGCCTGCTCAGCGTCACCAATCTCGGTAGCGAGTACTACCCGATCTCGCCGGCGGCCACAGTGCGGATCGCGTGCGGAATCGTCAGAACTCTCGACATATCCATCCTGCGCCGTCAGTACGCAGCGGTGACCGGCACGATCACTGGTGTCGATTTCAATGGCACGCCGCTCGGGCCGATCAACCAGGCCACGTTCGCGCTCAACCGCCGTACCGGCCCGGACGGCCGCTACACGTTCACCAACGTGGCTCTCGGTGCAGGCAACGCTGCCACAAGCTTCGGGGTGTCCGTCAGCGCCACGGGGTATCACAACAAGTCGGCGAGCACAACAGTCAGCGCCGGCACCACCTCCACGCTCGACGTGACCCTCACCAAGGTCTGCACGGGCAGCATTCGGGTCCGGGTACTCGACCAGCTCACCGGCGAGACCATTGCAGGGGCATTCGTCGATCTTGGAGCTGGCCAGGTCGGTGGCGGGACCACCGACAGCAATGGCATCTTCGTGTTGACGAACATCGGGCTCAACTCGCCCAACAACGCTCCGACGACGCGAGCTGTTCGGGTGTTCACCCCGGCCGGAGTGACGCCGCAGGGCACTGCGTCACGCAGCGTGGTGGTCGGCAGTTGCGGCGCCCAGGCGCCGGTCGACGTGCCGATCCGATTCCCGCGCCGAGTCGAGGCGAGCGTCGACGTGCGTGTCATCGACGACACCGGCGCGCCGGTGCCCGGAGCGGTGGTGCGGATCGGCACCGTGACCTACTCGAACCTGCCGACGAGCTCCGACGGTCGCACGACGATCACCCATCTGCTCGGCTTCGACGTACCGTCGACGCTGACGACGTCGATCACTGCATCCGCCGCCGGCATGTTGGCCGGGCCATCGGCCCTGATCACGCTCGTCGAGGGTCAACCGAATCAGGCCACCGTGACGCTCGTGGTGCAACGGTTCGGCGCCTTCGAAGGCACGGTGCGTGATCGTGCGACGGGCGTACCGCTCGCCGGCGTGCAGGCGCCGGGTGGGGTAACCGGGCCAGATGGCCGCTACCGGGTCGACAACGTCGTACTCAACGGGCTCAATCAGCCGCGCCAATTCAGCGTGTCGGCGTTCGACGGTCGCACGCCCCGCCAATACTGGGACTCGCCGAACGTGCAGGTGACCGTCACCGCCGACCAGGTCACGCAGGTTCCCGACTTGCTGATGATCCGGGTCTGCGCGCCGGCCACGATCCGCGGCCGGGTGATCAACGCAATCACCCGCGAACCAATCGAGGGCGTGTTCGTGCGGGTCGGAACCCCGGGCGACCTCACGGATGCCGACGGCCGTTTCGTGATCGAGAACGTGTCCGTCGGAACGGACAACCAGAACCTGCAGTACACCGTGACCGCATCCAAGACGGGCTTCCTCACCGCCCAGAAGAACGTCACGGTGAGCTGCAACGCCGACATCGTCGTCGACTTCGGCAGCGAGAGCGATGGCTCCGGCACGATCACCGGGCGCGTCACCGACGCCGGTGGCAACGCGGTCAACCAGGCCCTCGTCAGCACTGGATTCGGCGGTGCAGCGAGGACGAACAGCAACGGCGACTACACGATCGCCAACGCCCCGACCGGGCCTGCCGGGGCTGCCCGCCAATGGGAGGTGCGCGTTACACCTGCGGCGGGGTCGCCGCTCGAGTCCGCCACAGCTGTGGCCACGGTCAATCTCAACGCGACGACGGTGCTCGACTTCGTGCTCGCAACGCTGGCCGACGATCCGCCCGTCGCCGCCTCTTTTGCGCTGACCATCGAACCCGGCCCGGTCGCGATCACGTTGGCCGGCGCCGACCCGACCGGCGACCCGCTGACATTCGACGTCACGTCGCCGCCCGACAACGGCACGCTGACCGGCGTCGCCCCCGATCTCACGTACACACCGGACGACCTGTTCGCGGGCGTCGACACCTTCGAGTACACAGTCGACGACGGCACCAACACCTCCTCAACTGGCGTGATCACGATCACCGTCTTGCCACCCAACGCACCGCCGGTTGCTCGCATCACGGGCGATCTCGTCGTCGACGAAGGCACCCGCGCCAACCTCAGCGGTCTGACGTCGTCGGACCCCGAGAACGGCACGTTGACCTATGCGTGGGATCTCGACGACGACGGCACGTTCGACGACGAACTCGACGCCGGCGCGTCGGTGCGCTACTTCGACGACATCACCGTTCCGATCTCGCTGCGAGTCACCGACCCTCGCAACGGTGCCGGCACGACAAGCGTCGACGTGGTGGTGCGAAATGTGGCCCCGACCGTGGTGCTCGAGGACCCGGAAATCGACGGACGATCGATCGCACTGTTCGGCGACGTCGACGAGCCGGGTGTCGATCAACTCACTGGCACGATCGACCTCGGCGACGGGGCGGGACCACGCCCGCTGACCCCCACGGAACTGAGCGGCACATCGTTGTTCGTCGAGCACACATACGCGTCGGCCGGCCTCTACACCGTGGCGGTCGAGATCTGCGACGACGACGGCGGGTGCGGAACTGCCGACCTATCCGTCACGATCAGCGGCACCGGCAACGTCGTACCGGTCGCGCGCATTACGGGTGCCGCCCAGGCATCCGAGGGAGAGACGGTCACGCTGTCGGGCGTCACGTCGACGGACACCGACGGATCGATTGTCGGCTATGCATGGGACCTTGACGGCGACGGCTCGTACGACGACGACCTCGACGCGACCGCCACCGTCGCGCGTGACGACGACGACGCCGTTGTGGCCAGGCTGCGGGTCGTCGACAACGGCTCGGCAATCGGCACGACGCAGTTCACCGTCACGTTCGGCAACGTCGACCCGCAAATCGGTCCCGTGGCTCCGGCGGCGGTCGAGTCGGGAACACCGTTCTCTGTGGACGTACCGTTCGACGATCCTGGCGACGATGAATGGTCGGCGATCGTCGACTGGGGCGACGGCTCGCCCCTTGAGGTGTCGGTCCCATCGGGCAAGGTCGTCGAGCTCGAGCACGTCTTCGCGACGTCCGGCTCATTCACCGCAGAAATCGAGGTATGCGACGACGATGACGGATGCGCCGTCACGTCGCTGACCGTGACGGTGACAGGTCCGAACCAAGCGCCCACGGCCTCGATCGATGCTCCCGACGCGGTCGACGAAGGTTCCTCCGTCACGTTCGACGGTGGCCCGTCGTCCGACCCCGATGGCGTCGTGGTCGGATGGGCGTGGGATCTCGACGGCGACAACAACTTTGACGACAGCAGCTCTGTCACCGCAACGCTGCCATGCCTCGACGACGGCGATCGCGCCGTCTCGCTCCAGGTGATCGACGACGACGGTGCAACCGGCTCGGCCTCGGCGACGGTCGTGTGCGACAACGTGGCACCCGACATGGCAGCGGTCGCCGGGGCGGCGCTCGCCCCGGGCGACCCGTTCCAGCGCGCCGGAAGCTTCACCGATCCCGGCGCAGACTCGTGGGTCGCCACCGTCGACTGGGGCGAAGGGGCTGGCCCGGAGCCGCTTCCGCTCATCGCCATGGCGTTCACCCTCGAGCACACCTTCAGCGCGTCGGGCAACTACACCGTCAGCGTCGTGGTGTGCGACGACGACGGGGAGTGCGACACCTCCACCGCCGCGGTCGCCGTGGCGATTCCGGAGCCAGACCCGACCGCCGATCTCGCCGTCGACAAGCACCACAACGGCGACGTCACGGCCGGCAGCACGGCGACGTACACGATCGAC
>JANOEM010000469.1:0-2363 GCA_031413195.1 Actinomycetes bacterium | reverse complement strand
ACCGGCATCGTCATCCTCAGCCAGTACGACGACCCCGACTACGCAATCGCGTTGCTGTCCGAGGGCGCGGCCGGTTATGCCTATCTGTTGAAGGATCGGATCGCCGAGGGTGACCAACTCGCCCGCGCGATCCGCGAAGTGGCGTCGGGCGGATCGATGCTCGATCCTGCGGTTGTCAGCGCGTTGATGAATCCGGTGCGACGAACCGGCGGACTGGATGCCGACGACGACGCACTGCTGGAAATGATCGCCGAGGGAAAACCGATCAAGGCAATTGCGGCTGCAACGCAGACGACTCCCGCCTCCGTGGAGTCCCGGGTGGAAGGCTTGTTCGTACGCCTTGCCGAAGGTGTGTCGGCGGGAACCGCAGGTGCGCTCGACCGTTTGAAACGCATGCATTCGGCGATCGTGTCGCGCGAGGAGCAGGGCGAGTCCCTGTCACGGCTGCTCCCCACCGGTGTCGCCGATCGGCTCAGGGCCAGGGGCGGTCAGGCGGGAGACAGCGAACAGTTGAACCTCACCGTGGTGATGAGCGACATTCGCGGGTATTCCACGATCAGCGAGCACACCGATCCGTCGTTGCTGGCCCAACAGCTCAATCGTCATCGGGCCGAGATGAACCGTGCGATCCTTGATGCAGGAGGCACGGTGATGCAGTACGTCGGTGATGCGGTGATGGCGGTGTTCGGTGCACCCGAACCCACGAGTGACCATGCCGACCGTGCACTCGTCGCCGCGGCCGCGATGCACGCGGCGCAGGCAATCGTCAATGCGCAGTGGATCGAGGAGGGGCTCGAGCCCTTTCCGCTCGGTATCGGCCTGTCCACCGGCGACGTCGCCGCCGCATTGCTCGGGTCCGAGGAACGGTTGGAGTACACCGTCGTCGGCGACGCGGTGAACCTGTGCCAACGGCTTCAGCAGTTCGCCGCCGACGGCGAAATCGTGGTCAGCGACGCCACGTGGGACCAGCTCACGACCAAACCGGACGCGGAGGATCTCGGCGAGCACCTCGTCAAGGGCCGTTCCACCCCGGTTCGGCCACGCAAGATCGCACCAGTCACGCAACACGCGACCACCTCGGTCGCCGGCCAGGAGGCAGCACCATGACCATCAGCGAAACCGCGCCAATCGACGCGCCGGCGGAATCGTCGGCGGGTGCGTCGGCGGGAGCATCGAAGGACGGAGATCTCGTCGTCGATGCCCAGCAGGTCTTTCGTACGTTCGAGCAGGAAACTGCGCCCGTGCGTGCGCTCCGAGGGGCCGACCTGACGGTTGGAAGCGGCGAGTTCGTTGCTGTCATGGGGCCGTCGGGTTGCGGCAAGTCGACCCTGTTGAACATCATCGCCGGGCTCGAAGTGGCCGACGAGGGCGAGGTGTCGATCGCCGGCGCATCACTGGTCGGCAAGACCGAGAGCGAACTCGCGATCATGCGACGCACCCACATCGGAATCGTGTTCCAGTTCTTCAACCTGCTCGAGGGGATGACCGCGCTCGAGAACGTGCTGATGCCTGCCCTCATCGCCGGTCGTAAGCGTCGGGCGGCCGAGACGAGGGCCCGCGACCTGCTCGACTTGCTCGGAATCGGTGACAAAGCCAAACAGTCACCCACGGCCCTCTCCGGTGGTCAGCGGCAGCGGCTCGCCATCGCCAGGGCCCTCGCGAACGAACCGACTCTGCTGCTTGCGGATGAGCCAACCGGCGCGCTGGACTCCGAAGGTGGCGAAGAGGTGCTGGAGTTGTTCACCCGGCTGCACTCCGGCGGTCAGACGATCCTGCTCGTGACCCACGATCAGCCCGTCGCCGACGCCGCCCAACGGATCGTCCGGATGAAGGATGGTCGAGTCGTCGACGACGGTCGCGATGCCCCCGGCGCCTGACGGACCCGCGATCGCGGTGACGAAGTGGCCGGCCGAGATCCTTACTCCAGATCGACGAATTCGCTTTCGTAGGTTCAGAACATGAACGTCGACGTGCTCTCGGTGCGCAGTGCCAAGTCCGAGCCGGTCCAACCTCGTGAGCGAGGGGCGCTGCTCGGCATTGCCGCGTCCGTCGCGGCGGCAGCCGGAGCCGCCGCAGCGCTGCTCATTGCGGCAGGCGACGCCCCAGTCGGTCTCTTCGTCCTCGCGGTCGTGACGCTTGCGTGGGCGATAGCCGGTTTTGTCATCACCGTTCGGCAGCAGTGCCCAGCCGCCTCCATCGTCCAGGCCTTCGCTGTCGCCGCTGCAGTCGGCGCGACTTCATGGAGCCTGAACGCAACTCGTGATCTGTCCGACACCGCCGCGGTCGTGGCCGACATCGGCCAGCGCCTCGCTGTCACCGTCACTCCGGCGTTGATGTTCCACCTCCTGATGACTTTGCCCGAC
>JANOEM010000468.1:0-2898 GCA_031413195.1 Actinomycetes bacterium | reverse complement strand
GATAGGCCATGTGCGAGGTTCCTTCGAGAAACGGGGTTGAAAGTGCTGGGGCACTCTGTCAGCCAGGGATTTCAATGCCGTTGCGTCATTGTGAACGGCGTGTGAACCGCCAGGCCATCGGTCACACCGCGTTCGTCGAACTGGCCGTCGCCACACGGCGCCGACGGGCTATGTTGTTCGATCGTGACAGTGGGGCGGCGGGCACGGATGCTGTCGGCGGCAGTATTGCTTTCAATCGCCGGTGGATGCTCAGGCAACGAGCCAACGACCACCGAATCGAACTCGACGGTTGCTGTCGAGACGACGGTGGCAGCGACCACAGTCGCAGCGAACACACCGGTCGAGACCCCTGCGGCCGATCTGCCAGCGGTCAATCTTCCCCCAGTCGACGATGACCTCCGGACCACCGTGAGGGCGGAACTCGCTGAACAGGTGGTTTCAGATTGGCTCGATTCCGTCGTGGAAGGTCCGCCCGACCTCGACGATCCATGCGGATCAACGATCGAATTGATGAGTGCCGAGACTGCCACTGCTGCGATTTCCGTATCTGATGACGTGACCGCCGAGATGATGCTGAACCTCGACGGCGCGCTCGGAGGTGTTTCGGCTGCTTGCGTCACAGGTAATGCTGCGGCTGCGAAGGCCGAGGCCTTGGACGCGATGAATCTCATCGCTGCGATTCAGCAACGCCTTGGGGAGATCGGGTTGTGATTCGTTTCGTGAGCGCAGTTGTCGTCGGAACGGCTCTCGCAATTTCGACCACCGCCCATGCCGACAGCCCCGCCTTGCGTGAACAAGCTGACAGCCCAGGCATTGTCTGGTGGGCACTCGGCGATTCATATAGCGCCGGCGAGGGCCTGCAATACAACGATTTCGGGGCGAACCCGCCGGACTCCAACTGCGAACGGGCAACAGGCAACTCCACAAACGGCAAGCCGTCTCGGGCAAATTCAGTGGTGGCAAAAGACCTCTTGGGTGACGACCAATCGGTAGTGGTCGACGAGTTTCGACTCGTTGCGTGTACCGGAGCGGTGACGAATCAGTGGCGAGGTCAATGGGCTGAGACCGGACAACGGCGAGCCGATCTGGTGACGATGTCCTTCGGGGGCAACAATGTCGGATTCGCCGACGTCGTGTTGGGCTGCGCCGGCGTGTCCGTGGAGGGCGGAATCAGTCTTGCCATCGGTGGGGTGGTCTGGGCGCTCAATCCCGGATTGGGATGCACGGCATCGGAACAAGAACTCCGCAGACGCGTCGACATGCTCGTTGGCAACGGACCAGATCCGAACTCGGCATTCAACAACTCCCAGACGCTGCCGGACATGTACGCAGAGATCGCAGCGAACGCCGTAACTCCGGGCGGACACGTCGTCGTGCTCGGTTACCCGAACCTCGTCGAGGAGCCGCAACGGTGGACCTGGCGTCTCGCTGCGGGAAACCGTTGCCATCGCATCCGCCGTTCGGACGCCGCAATGTTGCGAGGCGTGGTTGGATACCTCAATGAGCAGATCGGTGCGGCAGTCGAGAAGGCAAACGACAATGAGTTCGGGGTCACATTCGACTTCCTCGACGTCTCGAAGGTATACGAAAACGGCGCCTCACGCCATGGGTTGTGTACCGGACAGCCGTGGTTGAATGGGTTAACTGTCGGGGTCACGGGACCGGATGACGGGCTGGTGCCGATTCGCTTGTACCGGTCGTTTCACCCAACCCAACTCGGCCAGGACGCCATGGGCGCTGCACTTGCCGAAATCGTTCGGGACTTCGATTGGGTGGCCGCTCCGGCCGAATCGAAAGACCTGGATCGCGCCGCTTTCGTCGGGTCTTGGTCCGGTTCCATCACGGGACCGAAGGGATCGCGATTCGAGGCGACTGTGGATTTGAATCTTGACGATGAAACGCTCTCGGGAACAATCAGCCACCCCGACCTGCCGTGCACCGGCGTCACGAACGAAATCGACGTCATCGGCGACGTGGTTTTGTTCTCGACCGAATGGACCGACGATTCGGCGTGCGTGAGCGGAGGCGCCCATCGTCTGAGTGTCACCAGTTCCGACGAGTTGCTCTACGAGTGGCTTGCGCCGAACTCGACACGGGTCGACTCCGGCATACTTCGCCGGGTCGCCGGGCCTACGCTTGTGGCCGCGCCGCCGGGCTCGATCAGAATCACCGGGCTGCCCGCTGGCGCGAGATCGGTGTATTCAGACGAGTACGTGGCGGAGGTGGTCTCCGTGACTACGCGGGAGCCATTCTTGATCGATGTCGGTTTTGTCGCTCGCGGTGGCAGCGACCTACGACGACCGGAAGCCACTTGCCTGACGAACGAGGACGGAGAGATTGCGACACCAATCGCGACCGGACTGACAACGGACGAACCAGGCGACTATCGGGGAACACTGACGTTTCCGCTCATCCAAGCCGGTCAATGGTCGTTGGTTTATTCGTGTCAAAGCGACTACAGCGCAGCTCCCGTCGCCGACGTGGCCGCTACCGGGATTGGGGTGAGTCGTTACTCCAGCGAGTACTACGCGGTGGTCCTCGATTGGGAGAGTTTGGAGGTCAGCACCATCGAGGTGCGATTTGCGGCCCACGGCAACGAAGCGAGTGCCGAAGACCTCCGCGATCCGTCGACATCGTGCTTGCTCGCTGACGGCCGCTCGATTCCTGTGAGTTCTGCGACATATCTCACCGAGGTATCCGGCCAGTACTATGTCGGCGTGCTTCGATTCGATTTCGTGCCGACCACCGATTTGTCATTCCTCTACTCGTGTCAGAGTGACTACACCGAGATCGATCTGTGAGGCCGGTGGACCGCCAGAGACGCAACCGAGAAATCAAGGCGAGGTCAATGACGCGCCGGTGACGCGATCGAATGATGTCGACAAGCATCCCGCTACC
>JANOEM010000467.1:0-8030 GCA_031413195.1 Actinomycetes bacterium | reverse complement strand
CTTCGTCGCGCCTGGCGACGAAGTGGTGACCAACGAACACGCCTTTGGCGTCTATCCAATCGCGACGCTGCAATCGGGCGGCAAGATCGTCGCGGCCAAGGATAGTGGGCCGCAAGGGCTCGACGCGCTCTGACCGGCCAGCCACTCGAGCGACTCGGACTTGGCTGACCGTCTCCCGGAACAACGGATCGCTGGTCACGACGGAATGAAGGACCATGTAATTTGCTCCTGGGCGTTGCTCTGTCGTTGAGAACTACTGCCTCGCTCACGTTCGCCGGCGTCGCCGCTTTCTGGGTTTGGCGAACGTGAGATTCGTTTCGTCGCCGCGGTCGTCGATCTAAAGTTGGTCGGTGGAGTTCGTGATCGCCCGCAATCCTGACGGCGCGTCGTCGTTGCCGTTCCTGGTGCGGTTGCCGGTGGGTTCTCGGCCGGTGGTGTTGAAGGTGAAGGACACGTGGCCTCGCACGGCGAAGATCTTCTGCCATCCGACCGCCGAGTGGCCCGATGTCGATGATCTCGAGATCATCGAGCGGGTGCCGGTGGTGTCGTGTGTTCGTCGTGGGGTGGCGATCGATCTCGTGCTTGATCGGGCGCGGGAGAACAGGTCGCAGTTCGTGTTCACCCAGGCGCGTGGTCGCGAGGTGGTGTTCTGGCAATCGGCGCGGACGCGCAAGCAAGCGCGTCCGAATGTTGCGGTGCCGACGGCGCGTGCGTCGGGACGTCGGCTCGACATCGTGGTCGACTCTCGCGAGCGGTATGCGTGGAAGTTCTCGGTGCAGCAGGCGACGACGTCGAAGCGGGCGTTGACGGTCGGGGACTACGCCGTCGAGGTCGATGGTGAGGTCCTCGCGGTGGTGGAGCGAAAGAGTGTTGAGGATCTCGTGTCGACGATCGTCGGTGGAAAGCTGTGGACCCTACTGGCGGCGATGTCCGGTCTTTCGCATGCAGCGCTTGTCGTCGACGATCGCTATTCGGCGGTGTTCAAGTTGACCCGCGTCCGTCCGGCGGGGGTTGCGGAACAGATCGCGGAGGCTGCGGTGAGGTATCCGATGGTGCCGATCGTGTTCGCCGAGACCCGGCAACTTGCACAAGAGTGGACGTACCGGTTCTTCGGTGCCGCAGTCGAGCATCGCGACAACGATGCAGCGGGTGCTGCCCGGTTCGACGAACTGGCCACGGCCGGGCCGGTTCCTCCACCCAAGGCCACGACTGCCGAGGTGCGTGCCTGGGCGATCGCCACTGGTCTCGACGTCAGCGATCGCGGGCAGCTACGTCCCGAGATCTGGGAGGCTCACCGTGCCGCCATCATTCACGGCGCCGTCCGGGGCGAGCAGTGTTCGGGTGTTCGGGAGCGTGACGCGCAGTGAGGGATGCCTCAGCCCTCGACGCCCGTTGCCACCACTATTGGGCCCGCCCCGGGCGATGGCGTCGGGGAGCTCGAGGTCTTTTTGGCGTCATCGGCAGCGAGCCTGTACTTCACTTTCAGCGGACCCACTCCGGGAACTACCTGCTGGCTTTCCACGTCCTTGGCTTTGAACGACTTGTCCTTCGTGGTGGTGGTCACCTTCACCCAGTTGATGCCGGCCACGACGAGTGGCGTGGCGGTGTACTCTGCGGCGGCCATTGCGTCCTTCACCTGCTGCTCGGTGGCCAGGACGACGCTGTTCTTGAAGGTCCGCGCGAGACGTGCGTCTGACCCGCTCAACTTCTTCGCAGCGTCGTCGTCGGCTGCCATGTGGTGGCCCGTGAAGTCGGCGCCGAGTTCTGGGATCAGAGCTGCGCCATTCAGTTTCGTGTCCTTGACGGGCATCCGCTGGATCCGCGTCTCGCTGGACAGCCTGTGAACGTGAACGTCGGTGGTGAGGTCGGCGCCGCCTCGCCCGCTGGCGCGCTGGACCCGAGGTGCCGCTTGGGGAGTCCTCTCGGCTGGTGATGTATCCAACCTTTGGGAACGCTGGATTCGTCGAGTCGGATCGAAACTTCCCATATCGAAGGAGTCTGCGGTCGTTCGCACGCCACCAGAGAAGTCTGATCCCCGCGGTGCCATCGTGACGGGAGGCGCCGACGAACCTGACTCGTACCACCGCAGCCCTTGTCGACCTTGCTCGACGGCCGGGTGCGCAGGTGCGTGGGTCCAAGCCGTTGTGGTTCCTTGGTTGTTTCGTTCAGCCGGTTGGGCCCATTGCATACCTGGCGTTCGGCCGCCGGCCACTCTCTAGGGAACATTGACGCATCAACTGGGTGGAGAACGTCACCGTGAACTCACGGCGCGGGCCAGATGCGGACCGTGCCGTCGCTGTTGGCCGTCACGATCCGTGTTCCGTCGGGGCTGAAGAGGGCGGAGAGGATGGCGCCATCTTCGAGTTCAAGCGTCGACACGAGCGCCCCCGTAGCGGTGTCGTGGATCTCAGCGACGCCGTTGAGACGGGTCACGATCCGGGATCCATCGGCGTTGAAGATGTTGTCGGGTGCCTGGATAGACCAATCGCACGAGCACGACATTTCGGCCGTTTCTTGCATTGTCGAGAGGTTCCAGACCATAAGACGCGTGAAGTCCGGCTCGTCGCTGCCGCTGCCCGCCGGAAATCCGGCGAGCCGGGAACCGTCGGGACTGAATGCCAATGGCGAGATCGACAGTTGACTGATCAACTCGCCTGTGGCCGCGTCGACGAGTCGTCCGGGATTGCGGAGTGAGATGAACGCACCGTCGGGACTCAGCCGAGCGAAGCCGTAATCGGCATCGAGCACGAACAACTCGCGTCCGGTCGCGGCATCCCAGACTCTCGCCTTCGGGAACAAGCCGTCGATCAGGATGCGTTGACCGTCAGGAGTGACCTGGGCACACCCGGCGAGGTAGTCAGGTGTGGTGACAGTGGACAATTCCTCGCCTGTCGATGTTCTGTAGACGATTGCCTGGTTGCCGCGACCGGTGGACACGACAAGAAAGCTGCCGTTACGGCTGAACGTGCCTGTTCCGCCGGTCGTCCGGAAGAAGGACTTGCCGGTAGTCGTGTCCCGCACAGATGCACCATCGAATACCCATCGTCCGTCGGGGCTGAAGGGACCTGCGCCGCATTGATCGAAACCTACGACACCACGAACGCTGCTCAACAGTTCCCCGGTCGAAGCATCGATGTACTGCGCGACCCTCTCACCGGGTGCCCCGTTGACGGGACCGACAGCGATGACCCGGGTGCCGTCCCCGGCGAAGAGCGCCGACAATCCGCTCGTCGCTGCCTCACCTGCCGAGAACGGGGTGGAAGGAATGTCGGGTGGTGGGATCGGTGGGGTCGACTCGAGCTCGAGAAGGGCTCGGGGGGAGCGGTCTCGCAGCATGGTTTCGTCGACGATGACAAGCGATGTGAGGAACTGCTCCATCCGCTCGACGGCGATCGTCGGAACCTGGCCGCCCTCCTCTCCGGCAGGTGCCGACCAAACCGTGCACGACCACCCGCCGGCGACCCACGCTGCTCCGTCGAGAATGGATTGCGGCGGACCGAACGATCCATCTGCGCGCTGCGCAACCTCGACTCCACCGATGCGACGGCTCGCGGTCCGGGCCAACGCGCTCATCTGATAGCGGGCGAGACCGACTTCACCATCGTTGGCGCACGAGATGTCGATGCCTACTGCGCCGTCAGAGAAGTGGCCGCGGCTGAACAGCACGTCGTCGGCGAGCGAGTCGTAGACACGGAACCCATCGGGTGGGTCGATCGTCGGGGTCGTGCCATTGAACTCGACGAGAGCTGCGAGGTCTGATGCTTGATCCAGATTCAATCCGACCACCACCAGCGATCCCAGGTATTCATCGGGTGTCGGCCACTCCAAGGCGCTCAGTGGTACTCCTTCTACGGTGGTCGACAGCCCGCTTGCATCGACGTCACCTACCTTCAGAGGCACGCGTTGTGCTCCCATCAACGCGCTGGAACCAGCAATTCCATCGAGTTGGCTCCCCGGCCCGACGGAGATCGATGCTCTCACTCGATCGCCGATGCTGCCGTCACCGATCAACAGCAACTGGCCCGTGAACACCGACGGGGAGTACTGGACCCTCAAACTGGTCATGCTCCACGCCGGATCATCCGACACGAACAACAAGAGCTGCTCCGCAGGTAACCCTCCGCCGAGCAGCGACGTATCACCGAATTTCGCAGGCGCGGTCGTGGTTGGGGCCGTCGAAGTTGACGCTGCAACCGTGGCCGGCACAACTGTCGTGGATGTCGTGGATGTCGTTGAAGCAGCCGTCGTGGCCGTCGTAGCCGCGAGGGTCGCGGCTGGCGCGGAAGTGGAGGTCTCGGGGGCGTCGATCTGGGCCGACTCCTGGCTACACGCGGCCAACCCCAAGGCCGCCGAGACTGCCAATGCGAACCAACGCGACCTGCTCATGGTGCCTCCCACATTCGGATCGTGCCTTGGTTGCCAAGGCCGACGACCCGATGACCATCTGGGCTGAATGCGACTGAGAGCAGACCTTCTGTGACCGGCATGAGCGTCGCCAGCTTTGCCGAGGTTGCGATTCGCCAGATCTCGCCTGAGCCGTCCGGCGCAACCGTCACCATTCGGTCACCGTCGGCGCTGAACGATGCTTCCGTCAGAGTGACTCCCGACGACACAGCGGGAATCAGGCCGAGGCGATCTCCGGTTCGCGCACTCCAGAGCTCGATGGTCGCGTTGCCGTCGCCTGCGGCGGGGCGATACCAGATCGCAATTGTGTCACCATCTGAACTGAACCACGCGCGTGTGTCTCCGACAGGGTCGAACTGGTGATCGAACGCGCCGAGCTCGCCGGTCGTCGCGCTGCGGGTGCGTACCCGGCCCGAAGGACCGACTGACAATACGGTGGTGCCATCCGGGTTGAAGCTGCTCAAGCTGTCGGAGTCGTCCAACTCGATGATCTGTTCGCCGGTGGTTGCATCCCAGATCCGGGTGATACCAGCCTCTCCCTGAGTCATGATTCTTGAACCGTCCGGGCTGTAGATCGCCCACGCGATCGCGAAGTCGTCGGACTGCAGGACGATGATTGGCTCGCCGGTCGAGGTGTCGAAGATCGTCGCCCGGCCCTCGCCCCGTGGAGAATCTGTCGGCACGACGATGCGCAACCCGTCCGGACTGAAGCCGGCCCGAACGTCGGGCTCCGCGAGCGCAGTCACGCCGCCGGTTGACGTGTCGTGCAACTGGCCCAAGGCAAACGCACGGGAACCGTCGGGGCTGATCTGGACGACCCGGGAGAACTCCGGGGGGCCCAGGATTGTCGGCGATCCAGTCGCCGTCGCGCCATCGTCGGAGCCGAGCCGAATGATCATCCCTGACATCGCTGCCAAGATGGTGGAACCGTCAGAGCTGAAAACTGCGAAGTCTGACGACGACGGCGCGAACTGTGAATCGGCACGGACCTCGAATATCGGCTCGACCACGGTCGGCGCGAGAGGTGGCTGCAGGGATGGAGTCGGCGAAATGGGTGGAGCCTGCGAAATCGGAGCGGCAGGGGGCGTTGGTAACTCAACCGTGCGCGCCCTGAGGTCATCGAAGGTCCCTCGGATCACGATGCCGGCGACCAAACCGACGACGGCGACCGTCGCAAACGCAACGATCCGCCTCCGGGTGTTTCGACGAGGTACAGCTCCGGTGGCGTGGAACTGCAACTCCAGCGCGGCGAGTTGTTGCGCATCATCGAGGGAAGCCGCGGGCACATCTGAAACCGCTGGCTGATCGGGGTCGCGGTGGAGTACTCCACCGGACTGCTTCTCGATCCATCCGAAGTACCGGACGAGTTGGTTCTCGACATCATTCGCCATGGCGGCTGACCTCCAGCGCATCGGCGAGCTTGGCGAGCGCTCGCGTCTGATGGGTTCGTACCGACGACGGTGATATGTCGAGCAACTCGGCGACCTCTGATTGCTGCCAGCCGTAACCGCACGTCAACACCACGGTCACGCGCTGATGCTCGGTCAAGGACTCGAGCGCCGGTAATAGGCGCGGCTCGAAGTCAGGCAGCTCGGTCGGCGGCGGTGTGGGAAAGTAGCCCTGCGGCCTGCGGCCTCGGCGAGCAGCGGTCTGGCCGACTCGATAGAGATATCCCGCAGGATTCGTCATCATCGACAAGCGTTCCCAGTGTTCCCACCCGTATGCCAAAGCCTCGGCCGCTGAATCGAGGCCCGTCTGCAATCCATAGGCAGCGATGAGTCCGGCTCTCAGCCGCCGACCGGCGGTCTGGGCGAACTCCTCGAACGTCATGATCGAGAAGAGCCCCCTGCTTCGTCCGATCGTGACAGCGGGCGAGGGAAAAGTTCATGGATGCTGTCGAGGGTCAAGGTTCGTGACTCTCGAGGTAGGCGGTGAGCGCCTCGGCTTGGTTGGCCAGGGAGCGCGGAAACAGCTTCGCGGCGAGGGCGATCAGTGGCCGGCCGATCACGTTCACCTCGTGAAAGGTGATCGCCCACGTGTACATGGTGTGGTTGTCGCCATCTGGTTCGAACCTGTGCTCGGCGGTCATCCGGAACGGCCAGGTCGGGCTCACGCTGCGGTAGACGGCGAGATGCGGCGGGTCCCAGGTGATCGCCTCGCTCGTGCCGCGAATCGGAATGATCCCCAGTTTTCCTCGAATGGCGAAGCGAGTTCCGACGCCGATCGGGTCTGTGTCGGGCTGCCACAACCGAACCGCTGGGTCGATGAACGGAGCGATCTCCGGTGAGTTGACGGCGGCAAAGGCGCTTGCGGGCCGGGCCGGGAGCCGCGTCGTTCTTGCGACCACCGTTGCTCGAAGATCCTGTTGGTGGCCATCAGATTCCGATGGGCCACCTGTACCTGCCTTCATCGTCGCAACCTCCTCGCGCGAAGACTACCGACGAGATCTCGTTCGATCGCATCGTCGGGTTGCCACCGGAGGCAGCGGACTCGATCAACCTCGCCGATGGCGCGGACGGGTGCTGCGGAGGCGCTGCGCAGTGAGGTGCGGCGTGCAAAGGGAAACGTTGTCTTCGTCGACCTACGTCGCGACTGAGATCGCACTTCCGACCGGCCTGCTTCGCGAGCGAGTCTCTCGGGCGGAGTTCGAGAACCTGATCCGGCCCTACGTCGAGGAGATGATCTCAAAGGAGTCGTGCCGGAACAGGCGAACCTCCCTGTTGGCGCCGAGTTGATCGTCAAACTGGGATCCGGCAAACACAGCTCGTAGGTGGCACTCGGAATCGCCAACTCGAACGAATGGGTTACTACGAGCGCACTGCCCCTGCCTGACGGACACGTTCCGCTCCCCTCGGAACGACTCTGCTACACCCCTTGTTTATGGTTGTCGGTATGGAGTTGGCGACGGTTCATAGTCTGGTCGACAGGGTCGGCGGGATGGATCTCACGGCGGCGGATCGCGAGATGTTGACCGCCGGTCTTGGTGATGTGCGCCGCATTCTCGGCTGGTCCCGCTCGATCGAGGTCGGCTTGATGCAGGCTCTGGCTGGGGTGTCGTCGTTCCCGGAAAATGACTTCGCTGACGCCACCCGCACTGGTCTGGCTGACGGGACGAAAGCGTTGGAACGCGCCGAGACGGCTACGGCGATGCCCGAGTTGGGTGCGGCGCTCGCGGATGGTGAGATCGGTGTCGAACATGTCGACGCCGCGAGCAACGTCCGGCGACGTTTGGACCCGGCGTTGCGACCGGCGTTGGACGCCAAGTCGGCCGAGTTGGCTGCGAAGGCTTCGATGTTGACCCCGGACGAGTTCCGGCGGGTGCTGAACCGTGAAGCCCGATGCCTGGAAGAAGCTGCCGGTATTGACAGGTTGCAACGTCAGCGTCGGGCGAACAGTGTCAAGGCGTGGGTCGATCAGGTGACTGGGATGTGGAACATTCGCGGGTCGTTCGATCCGGTCACCGGTGCAGGACTCGCGCAACGACTGAACGACGCCCTCGCGGCACGAATGGCGCAACCCACGCCGGCTGATTGTCCAACCGACTCATTCGCGAAGATGGACTGGTTACGCGCCGCCGCGTTCGCCGATCTGTTCCACAACTTGACCAACACCGGGGCTGGCACCGG
>JANOEM010000466.1:0-1505 GCA_031413195.1 Actinomycetes bacterium | reverse complement strand
GCGCGCGCGCGGCGGAAGCAAAGTCGGCGTGCTCGGACAGTACGCGCGCGGCGACGGTTGGGACTTCGGGAACTGATCACGACTAGTTCCCAACGGATGATCTGCCGCGCGACCGGGTGGGACGGGGATCATCCGACGGGACGGGGATCATCCGACGGGACGGAGATCATCCGACGGGACGGAGATCATCCGACGGGGTGGCGCGGTTGCGGGTTGGGCGTCTGGTTGGATGACCAGGTGCAACGCGAGATCATCGGAATCAGAGCCGACGAGTTCGGAGATTGGGTCGCGGACCTCGCTTGTAACCACGCTCAGCACGTGCGACATCGCCCACCGTTGTTCGAGCGGCCGTGGGTGCAAACCGCGACAGGGCGTGCTGAGCACATCGGCGCGAAGCTCGACTGCCCGCTCTGCGATCGGGCCGAGTTGCCGGGCGATCTCGTGGTCGTTCGCACCGCCGGACCCTTCGACGAATCGACGATGCCGGCTGGGCTGCGCCGGAACCACCGGGTCGCTGACGGCACATGGGGCTTGTTTCGAGTGCTCCGCGGCTCCGCCCACTTCGCAATGCATACCGTGCCGCCGATCGAGCGCGATTTGGTCGCGGGTGACTGTCAGCCGATCCCTCCGGGGGTGCTGCACGCGGTGACCCTCGACGCAGGCGTGATCGAGGTGGATTTCCTCGTCCCTCGGCATTCCCTCACCGACAGGTGATTCCCTAGACTTCGCCGGTGAATCCGGAAGAGCTGCGCACACTCGTGCTCGTCGTGTCGATCGCGGCACTCAGCCCGTTCATCTCCGATCTCGCCGGCCGCTGGACCCGATTGCCGGGCGTGGTCGTCGAGATCGTGCTCGGCATCGCGATCGGGCCGCATGTGCTGGGGTGGGCCGAGGTCGATGAGGTCATCGGCGTCTTCGCTGAGCTGGGATTGGTGTTCCTCATCTTCCTGGCCGGGTTCGAGATCGATGCGTTGCGGGTGAAGGGTCGCCCGCTACAACTTGCAGTCGGCGGATGGCTGATGTCCCTTGCGCTTGCGATCGGCATTGCGACAGCGCTTCATGCGCTCGACATCACCTCGGGAATCCGGTTCGTCGCGATCGCGCTCACCACGACGGCAATCGGCACGCTGTTGCCGATCCTCGGCGACGCCGGCGTGCTGCCGACCCGGTTCGGTGCGTTCGTCCTGGCTGCCGGCTCAGTCGGTGAACTTGGGCCGATCATCGCGATCTCGCTCGCCTTGACCACCGACCGGCCGGCGCGCGCTTCGATCATCCTCGTTGGATTCGCCGTCGTCATCGTGGTAGCGATGTGGGCAGCCACTCGCCCGGCTCCCCCGCGAGCGACCCACCTGATCGCGAAGACCTTGCACTCGAGCGCACAGCTCGGTGTGCGGCTGTGCATCCTGATCTGCATCCTGTTGGTGTGGATGGCTGAGTCCTTGGACCTCGACGTGTTGCTCGGCGCCTTCGCCGCCGGAATGATCGCCCGTGTCTTCCTGACCACG
>JANOEM010000465.1:0-2326 GCA_031413195.1 Actinomycetes bacterium | reverse complement strand
CGCCTCAGCGACAGAACTGATCGGTCAATTACTTCGTGTCGTACGCGAGAGCCCCTGATGGATGATCTTCGTCCCACCCGGGTGGGACGGAGATCATCCATCGGGGCGTTCGGGACGCAAATCATCCAACGGGGCTAGCGGAGGAGGGCGCCGGCGTCTACCGGGATGACGACACCCGTGACCCACGCGGCGAGGTCGCTACACAGGAACAGCACGACCCGGGCGACATCGTCGGGAACGCCGGCCCGATCCGCCAAGAGGTTGTTGGCCAGCCGAGAGCGGACATCGAGACCTGCTGCGGCCAGCGGCGCGAGTTGATCGCGCACGCCGGGAGTCAGGATCACGCCAGGCGCGACTGCGTTCACGCGAATGTTCATCGGCGCGAGTTCGAGCGCAAGGTTCTTCGTCAGTCCGACGACTGCGTGTTTGGATGCGACATATGCGCTGATGCCGACGGCAACAGAAAACCCGGCGGTACTCGCAAGGTTCACGATCGAACCGCCCGCATTCATTCGGCGAGCGGCTTCACGCGACCCGGCGAACGTGCCACGAAGGTTGACCCGCATCATTGCGTCGATCAGGTCGTCGTCAGCGTCGATCACCGGGCCTGTGACCGGGAAGATCCCTGCGTTGTTGACCCAGATGTCGAGGGACCCGAACCGCGAAACAGCGAGATCCGCGACAGCAGCAACGGTCGATGAATCGGTCACGTCGACACCGACCCCGATCACGCTGCCACCGGTGCCCGCCGCGACTTCAGAAGCTCTCTCGGATGCAGCGACCGGATCCAGGTCAGCAAGGATGACCACCGCTCCAGCCTCGGCGAGACGCCTCCCGATAGCAGCACCGATGCCACGAGCACCACCGGTGACGACGGCGGTCCGACCCGTCAACGAGATCAGGCGCTCGATGTCGACTGCGCTGTGGTCAGGCACGCTCGGCATGGCTTGGCAGTGTCAGTGGGTGAGCAGCGATGGACAGTCGAGGTCGATGATCGCGGCCTGCACCCGCGCGAGCACCTCGGTCCACAACGCCTGGGCGCGGTCACTCGAGGTATCGAGCGAACCCCCAGCCAGGACGGGGATGATCCACCCATACATCACGCCGACCTTGTAGTCCTCGAACAGTTGCGCCCGGCTGTAACCCTGCACGCCCTCGGCCGTGAGCGCCTGGTGATAGACGTCGAGCAACGCCAGTTCGCTGGACCGGCGATCCGCCACCGACAGGTTCTGACTCAAGAAGTATCCGACGTCGGCCGCGCCGCCACCGCGGCTGATCGCCTGGAAGTCGATCACCGACACGACCCGCTCGCCGTTGGCGTCGGTTCCGAAGAAGAGGTTGTCGGCCCGCCAATCCGAGTGGGCCAAAGTTGTCGGCATCGCGAACAGGCGATCCAGCAACGGCAGTGCGTTCTCAGTGAACCGGTGAACCGGATCTTGCATCTCGGGGACCAGATGATCACCCCAACTGTCCAAGAAGCCGGGCAACGACGACGCGTAGATCTCCTTTGCAAACCTGTTCAACGGGCCGTTGGTGTCGGGCACGAAGTCGAACCCGGCCAAGCCGTTGGTGTTGCCCCAGAAATGAGCGTGAAAGCGAGCGAGCGTTCGCAACGCGAGCGCTGCATCGTCGACGGTGACGCCGTGCGCCTGGTCACCGACCGTCATGTGGGCGAGGTCTTCGAGCAGGATCAGATACTCGTCTGCTTCGAGGTCGTAGGCAACGCCGTAACACTCGGGAGTCCCGATCGGAACTGACTCGGCGATCTCTTCATAGAAACGGGCCTCGCGTTCGTACACGCGGGTCGGCTTCATCATCGCACGAAGAGTCGGGTCCTGGGTGGGGGTCTTGACGATCATCGTCTCAGGGGCAGAGCCACCCGAAGTCACGAGCCGGAGCCGAGCGACCTCGCCCATGTACCCGAGGCCGGCCTCGATCAGTTCGACATTCACTTCGGTGACGGTGACCTCGCCGACGCGGCCTCGGGCGCGTAGCGCCTCGGTGAGCCAGCCGGCCGTGATCTCCGCGGATGATCTCGGAATTCCCCCATGCATGAGAACGAACCATAGCCGTGATGCGCGAGCGCCTATGAGTTGGATGTGCCAACATCAGCTATGACCGAAGGAAAGTTTCGCGATCCGCAGATCCTCATCGCCGAGCGCGTGTTCGACGCCTGGAGCAGCGGGGATGCGGATGCCCCGCAACCGTTCTTCCACCCGGATGGCGTGCTGTCCGACATCGTCGGTGGCGAACACACAGGGTGGCCGGCGATCCGCCACTTCTTCGCCTCAGGACTCCAGGTCTGGCCCGATCTCCGCCTGATACC
>JANOEM010000464.1:0-2327 GCA_031413195.1 Actinomycetes bacterium | reverse complement strand
CACGTCACGAGCAATCTTTCTGACTTTGGCGGTGATCGGGATCATCTATGGCGCGATCGTGGCGACGATGCAGAAGGACCTCAAACGGCTGGTCGCGTATTCGTCGATCGCCCACCTCGGTTTCATCGTTCTAGGCATCTTCGCGCTCACCCGGCAGTCGATCACCGGCGGCGTCTTGCAGATGATCAACCACGGCGTGTCCACCGGCGCGTTGTTCCTGCTCGTCGGGATGATCTACGAACGACGCCACACCCGCGAGATCTCCGCGCTCAAGGGGCTGCAGAAGGTGGCGCCGATCTTCGCCGCAGTGTTCACCCTGGTGATGCTGTCGTCGATCGGAGTGCCCGGCCTGAACGGATTCGTCGGCGAATTCTTGATCCTGATTGGGTCGTTCCTGACGGCGCGATGGTGGACCGTCGTCGCGGCAACCGGTGTCATCCTTGCCGCTCTCTACTTGCTGTGGGCATACCAGCGGGTCTTTCATGGCGAGCCCGACGAAGACAATGCGTCGTTCCCCGAGTTGAAGGTCAAGGAAGCGTTCGTGATGTTGCCGTTCATGGTCGCGATCGTCTTCTGCGGCGTCTATCCGAAGCCGATGCTCGATCGAATCCAACCGAGCGTCACGGCCCTGATTGCTCATGTCGAGGAGCGGTCCGATTACATCGAGCCCCAACCGGTCATCGCCAAGCCGTCCGAGACTGAGACGACGGAACCAACGGAAACGACGGAGGAGCCGTGATGCTCGCTGAATTCGTCGCCCCGGAGATCGACTGGCTCGCGATCTCGCCGCTGCTGGTGTTGCTGATCGGCGGTCTGCTTGTTCTGGTTTCAGCCGCGCTCACCCCGACCTGGCCGAAGCGCCTGTATGCCACCGCGACCGTCGCGATCGCGGCGGGCGCACTCGTGATGACACTCATCGAATGGAACGACATCTCCGACAACGGGCCAACGTTCGTGATCGGCGACGCGCTTGCAGCCGACGCGTTTTCGATGTTCGGGTCGATCACGATCCTGATCTCGGTCATCCTCACCGCGTTGATCACCGATGACTACCTCCGCCGTGAGCGGATGGACGGCCCCGAGTACTACGTGCTCTATCTGATGGCTGCCATCGGCGGCATCGTGATGGTGATGTCGAACGACTTGATCGTGCTGTTCCTCGGACTGGAGACCTTGTCGATCGCTCTCTACGTGCTCGCTGCCGGTCATCGCCGTCACACTGCGAGCCAAGAGAGCGGGATCAAGTACTTCGTGCTCGGCAGTTTCTCCTCTGCCTTCTTCCTCTACGGCATTGCGATGATCTACGGAGGCACGGGAAGTACCAACTTCACCGAGATCCTGGCCGTGTTCGACAACGTCTCGGCCGATCGCAAGGATGCTCTGGTCCTGATCGGGATCGCCCTGATGCTCGTCGGGCTGTTGTTCAAGGTCGCTGCGGCGCCGTTCCACTTCTGGGCCCCCGATGTGTATCAAGGTGCCCCAACCCCGGTCACGGCCTTCATGGCGTCAGCCGGCAAGGCGGCCGCGTTCGCTGCAATATTGCGCGTCCTGGTTGTCGCCCTGCCGAACTGGAAAGACGACTGGCAACCGGTGATCTGGGCGATCGCGGTACTGACCCTGCTCGTCGGATCGATCTCTGCCGTCGTCCAGACCAACGTGAAGCGGATGCTTGCGTACTCGTCGATCAGCCATGCCGGCTTCATCTTGATCGGCGTCGAAGCTGCTGGACACGCGGGTGGTTCCACAGGCCGCGGCATGCCGAGTTCGATGCTGTACCTGCTGATCTACGCAGTACTCGTCTGCGGAACGTTCGGCGTCGTCGCGATGGTCAGTCGAACCGGCGATTCGGCAACGGATCTCTCCTCGTTCCGCGGTCTTGCCCAACGCAAACCGGCGTTGGCTCTGGCGTTCACCGTGTTCCTCCTGGCGCAAGCCGGCATTCCTTTCACATCGGGGTTCATCGCCAAGTTCGGTGTCATCCAGGCCGCCGTCGAGGAACGCAGCTATGCACTTGCGGTGATCGCGATGCTCTCGGCGGTGATCGGTGCGTACCTCTACCTGCGGATCATGATCAGCGTCTGGTTGACCGAGACGACGTCCGAGGACGACGCAACCGAGCCCGTGCGCGTGCCACTCCTGACCGGAGTCGCCGTTGTTGCATGCGTCGCGTTCACCCTCGTGGTCGGGTTCTTCCCCGGCTGGCTGATCGACGCCAGCGACACCGTCGTCGAACTCGCCGGCCGCTAGCCCTATCCGCGCAAACTGAATGTCTCAACCGAACGTTTCTGTGCGATTGAGGCATTCAGTTCGGCAACTACCGCAGACGA
>JANOEM010000463.1:0-1976 GCA_031413195.1 Actinomycetes bacterium | reverse complement strand
TCAGCCAGCAGTTGCTGGGCGAAACCCAACCCGGAGTGGGTAGCGGCGTGATGCCGGAGCTGATCGGCAACCCAAGTTGAGAACGGGACACCGAGCCCGTCAATGATCGGCACTACGTCCTCCGGAAGACTTATCGTCTTGTTCGGCATGTATGTATCATACATACATACCAGGTGGACCCAGTCAACTGCGCGTCGCCATCACGGCGCAACGTCGATGCGGTCCAGTGCCGGCGGCGACAATGGTCCGACCAGGTTCAGATACGCCTCGAACGCATCGGTGTCAACGGCACCACCCAGACGGTTGGTGCCGCCCAGAAGTGCGCTGAAATTGTCTCCGCCATCGGCGAGGAAACTGTTGACCGTCACCCGGTAGGAGACGCCGGCAACGATCGGGATGCCGTTCAGCGCGAGCCCGCTCACGACATCGAGCGCGCAGTTTGGATCGGCCTGCGCGGCAAGGGTCGTGTTCCACGTGTAGCGGATTCCGGCCGAGGGCAACAGCACCTTCAGCGCTGTCCCGTCGTTCCCACCGCAGAATTGCTGCTCGAGTGTCGCTTCGATCTGGGCACCCGTCAGTGTCATGGTCACCAGCGAGTTGCCGAACGGCTGGACGCTGAACGCCTCGCCGTACGTGACGACACCATTCCCCTCGCCCACGGGACTGCCGGCATACGTGAGGTCGGCCCGAACGCCACCAGGATTCATGAAGGCCATGACGGCGTTGCCCACACCTGCTCCCGCAGTGGACGCAAGCTGAGCATCGGCGATGACATTGCCCATCGTGTTCTCCCGCGACGCATCGAAGATCCTCGTGAGGTCGACGGTGATCGCCCCGATCGGGCGGTTGGCAATGGGTGCCGCTACCGCGTTGTACCGCGTGATCAGCGACGTGATCGCCGGATCAGGAACGACGTCACGAGTGACGATCTTGTTGTTGATCGTGATGGACACGACGTCCTTCTTCGCCCGATCGACCTTCATGTCGATGTCGGTGAGCACACGACCGAACGAGTAGGCGCTCGTGACTGGCTTACCGTCGATGTTGCAGACGTACGGCTGATGGGTGTGGCCCGAGATCACCAGGTCGACCTCGTCGTCGAGACGGTTGACGATGTCGACGATCGGACCGCTCACGCCATTGCAGCCGTTGATGTCCAACGATGCCGGGAGACCACCTTCGTGGATCATCACGACAATCGCCTCGACGCCGCGACGCGTGAGCTCCGGCACGAGCGCGTTGACGGTGTCGGCCTCGTCGAGGAAGTCGAGCCCCGCCACGCCGGAGGGGCTGACGATGTTCGGTGTGCCCTCGAGCGTCATCCCGATGAACGCCACCTTTGCGCCGGTGAAGTTCTGGATCGAGTACGGCGGGAACAACGTCTCGCCGGTGGTCTCGCTGACCACGTTGGCGGCAAGGAATCCGAAGTCGGCGCCACCGAAGTCATCGCCGTCGAGGCAGCCGTCGACCGGGTGGCAGCCGCCGTTCTGCATCCGCAGGAGCTCGGTGGCACCCTCGTCGAACTCGTGATTGCCCACAGCGTTGAGGTCGAGGCCGATCGAGTTCATCGCCTCGATGGTCGGCTCGTCATGGAACAGCCCGGAGAGCAGCGGGCTGGCGCCGATGAGGTCGCCCGCTGACACGACGATCGTGTTCCGGTTTGTGGCCTCGAGGGCCTTCACGTGCGTCGCCAGATACTCGGCCCCGCCCGCAAGGGTGGTGGGACCGACGCGACCGCTCGAACCGGCCGGCGGCTGAAGGTTGCCGTGGAAGTCATTGAGGGCGAGGATCTGGACCTCGACCACGGATCTGTCCTGGATGATCGGCGGCTTGGATCCTTCACCAGAAGCTGGGGACCCGAGGCCCACACTTACCGTCGCCAGGGATGCCGCCGCCACGAGGGCGGCGGAAGCACGATTGATACGCATCAGTTCCACCTTTCACACGCTGCCGAAATTGTCAGCACGGATGAACGC
>JANOEM010000462.1:0-3602 GCA_031413195.1 Actinomycetes bacterium | reverse complement strand
TGTCCCAGATGAAGTCCATCGCCGGCACTGACAGACGGACACAACCATGCGAGGCGGGATAGTTGGGGATGCTGTTGGAGCCATGCACGGCAACACCGCCTCGGAAGTACTTGGGCCGATAGATCTGCCCAAGGTCGCCTTCCCACCAGCCCTCGGGCCGATCGCGGTTCACCTTCCACAGTCCATTCGGCGTGATCGAGACGCCCGTGATGATCTCACCCGGCGTGTTCTTGTCCTCTTCCTCGTACGCCTCGCCCGTAGCCGTGGACGTGTTGTAGACCCACTGGGTCTTGCCGTCGATGACGATGAACAGCAGTTGGCGGGCCTTGTCGACTTCGATCAAGGTTCCCGCGTCAGACTTGCCATGGCCCTTGATCGCGAGGTTCGTCAGGTAGAGCGCTGTGTCATTCGTGACCACACCGTCGGCGGGTAGGCCGACGTACTTCTGGAACGCCATCACTGCCTGGCGAGTCGTGAGGCCGTAGTCGCCATCGGCGCCCGACAGCCAGAACCCCAGTTGCAACAACCGGAGCTGCACGACCTGGGTCTCGGCGCCGCTGCGCTTGCCGATCGCGGGAATCGGGGTGGGGAATGCCCCGACCAAATCCTCGTTGGGGGCAAGCGTGGTCGTGGTCTCCGGCGGAAGCGTTGTCGGCGGAAGCGTTGTCGGCGGCTCGGTCGTTGTCGTCGGAGCGACGGTCGTGGCCGGAGCGACGGTCGTGGCCGGCATCGTGGTCGAGGTCGGCGGTTGCGTGGTCGGCGCTGAAACGGCTGTGCCCGAGATGATTGGGGCGATCGGGACGATGGGCACAGGATTGTTGTCGGCCGCAATGGCCTGCGCCGCGGAGTCGTTCGTCGAGCACGAGCTGGCTCCGAGCGCAACAACGACGAGTCCAGCCAGAACGATGAAGAGGCGAGCGTGGGGTGCGACGAAGGATTTCATGGTGGGTCACGTCCAGTTCCGCCCGTTGGGGGTTCCGTGCGGCTGGCGTGCTTCAACCATAACGCCGCACCGGTTCCGCTGGATGTCATCACGTCGTCAACGAGGTGACATTTCGCAAACTTTTCGTGAACGAGTCACTCGATTGCGGTGGGAACCTCGCACCAGACGGTCAGCGCGTACTTCACGCCGGAACGCAACTGGTTGGTCTGGTGAGGATGCGTCACCAAGGAAGGCCACGCCAACAACGAACCAACCTCGAGCCCTAAGTTGGTGACACCCTGTCGGGGGAAATCCAACTCGCCCCCCTCGTAGCCATCGTTCAACTTGATCGAGGCAGAGACCTGGGCGACGTCGTGATGGATCCTGAGGCTTTCCTGCTCACCCATCGCGTAACGAATCACGAACGCATCGCGCAGGCCGTAGTAATCGATGTACGGCCACACTGTTCGCAACTGCGGCCAGAGACGGGTCCCGATGTCAGCCTGGACGCATTCGAACAGCCTCGGGCTGATGACTGCGAGCGACACTTCGTGGCCAGGGACGGGATCGTATGGCTGGGCCTCGAATGCACCCACCGCCTCGGCGGCCCGGACCACGGCCGCGCAGAACCTCGGCGTCCAGAACGACGTGGCATACAGATCGGGCCCGATCGCCCGGATCGGCGCGCTTTCGCCCGGATCGGCGCGCTTTCGTCGATCGCATCGACGTAGCCCAGCAGGCGCTCCAGGTCATCGATCTCGCTCACGATCTGGTCACAGAGTCGATCGTTGCAGGTCTGCCGGCAGGATCCACGGTTCGCGGGGCAAGGCACGGGCATCGAATCGGTCGAGCAGGTCGATCGCCGTCACCTGCTCACCCTGCTCAGCGAGGCCGAGACTGCACCCCAACAGTGACAGGACGTGGTTGTGATCGATCCCGATTGCAGCCAATTGGTCGAGCGTCGCCGCCCCGTGGCGCTTGGCGAGCCGGGTCCGGTCGGGCCCGAGCACCAATGGAACATGGAGGTAGTGCGGGGTCGCGAACCCGAGCATCCGCTGGAGCAGCACCTGCCGTGGCGTCGAGCCAAGGAGATCATCACCGCGCACCACCTCGCCAATGCCCTGTAACGCATCGTCGACCACAACCGCAAGGTTGTAGGCAGGAACGCCGTCGTTGCGGCGCAGGACCACGTCGTCGACCTTGACCTGCACCGCGCCACACACTTGATCAAAGACCTCGATCAGTTCGTCCCCGGCACGCAAGCGAATCGCCGGTGGCCGGCCCTGCTCGAGATGAACTCGGCGCTGGGCGCCGCTGAGCGACCGGCAGGTGCCCGGGTACGCGCCGTCGGGCGCAACCTCGCCGTTGGGTGCCTGTGCTGCTTGGTGTATCTCACGCCTGGTGCAGAAGCACTCGTAGGTGTAGCCCTGTTCGGTGAGGCGATCGATCGCTCGCTCGTAGAGCGAGAACCGGTCGCTCTGGAAGACGACCTCGCCATCCCAGTCCAGCCCGATCGCAGACAGCGATTCGAGCTGGCGAACGCCATGTGCCGCCGACGAGGTGTGCCGGTCGAGGTCCTCCATCCGGACGATGAATCCGCCGTTCCCGGATCGAGCCGACATCCACGCGATCAGGGCCGTCCGGAGATTGCCGAGGTGCAGGTCCCCGGTCGGTGATGGCGCAAACCGACCAGTGAAACGTGCAGCAGATCGCGCAGCGGAAGAGGTCATCGGAAAGAAGTCTGCCAACCATCTCGACGGATGGCTGATGTTCGGGTACTCTGACCATCTGTGGTCAACTTGACACATTGAGTGGGAACTGATGGACAGCGTGGCGGAACACAACGAGATCACCGGCACCGCCGGCACCGACGCGCTCTCGGAGTTGGTCGTCCCTGCCGAGCACGTCGACGAACTCTCGCTGACCCAAGCCACCCGCCAGCTCTTCCCCAGCCACTTTCTCACCCTTCCAGTGATGATCGCCGTGGCATTCGGAACCTGGTCGCAGGTATCGAGCAACCGAATGATCTTGTGGTGCGTCGCCGGTGGGCTCAGCGAGATGATCACCGTCGCCGCCTATCTGTCGTACCGTCACGAACGAACTGCCGGGCGCACCGGGCTTCGACGTCTGAACCTGATCCGCCTGTCAACCGTTTCGGTCGGCGCAGTTTGGGGTGCGGCGTTGTTCGTCCCCGACCCGGACAACGTCGAAATGATGTTGATCTTCGTCGTGTTCGCCTACGGCGCCAGCGCCTTCGGCACCTTGTTGTGCAGCCCGCGCACCGACCTGTACCTGTGCCTGCAGGTGCCGCTGATCGGTATCGCAGCCGTTGCCTTGCTCGTCAGTCGCGACAGCGGTTTGATGACTCTTGGACTGCTCGCTGTGTTCTACATCGTCTTCGCCAGCTTGATCCACCGAATCGCCAACCGCAACGTCCGCGAGACCATCGAGTCCGCATGGCGGACCAATCACATGATGGAAGTCCTCGCGGTCGAGCACCAACTGTTGGTGGGCGCGAACAACTCGGCGCCCCGCCGATCCGAAGAAGTTCAACGGCACGGCTGTGGTGTGCTGGAACAACGTGACGGCGGGCTACGAGCTTTTCTTCGGCGAAAGCCCGGAAGTGCTGGAAGGCGGCTTCGCTTATATCTGCGCCAGCGTGCAGAAAGTCGGCGTCCAC
>JANOEM010000461.1:0-2395 GCA_031413195.1 Actinomycetes bacterium | reverse complement strand
GGCGAAGGTGCCTGACGTAGCCGCCGACATCTCCGATCACTGCTACTCGCCTCATGAGAGTGCGCTCACCTCCGCTTTCGACGTCGACGGTAGCGATCGAGGTGGTCATGGCACCAGGGTGTCGCCACCGACGAACGTGCCGGTGACCGAGTGCTGGCCGATTGACCGACCGTTGATCGGTCCCGGTAGACGGAGATCGTCGATTGCGTCGGCCGGGGAATGGTGGATTCGGTACTCGCCGTCGATGTGGGAGTAGGCGTGGCCGTGGGAGTCGAGGCGAAGGTAGCGCCGCGTCATGGCGTTCTTGTAGAGCTGCAGCCGGCGTCCGTCCACCAACTCGACCGCTCCCATCCACATGTAATCAGCGGCCATCCCGCTCCGATTCGCGGCAGGTGTCGCCTTGACCAGCCGCTCCAACGGCCCCCAGTCGAGCAGGCCTTCGTCGTGGAGGAGACCGACTGCCCGAGTCACGACGGCGTCCGATCCACCGTCGCTGCCGATTCGACACCAGCGTCACGACGGTTCGCTGCGATCGCGTCACGGACCTTGGCAACCGGCCAGCACACCGTGTCCGCCGCCCGGTTCACGTCAGTGGACTCTGCGAGTCGAGCCACTGTCTCGCCCTGACGTTCGACCAGCACATCGATCTTGGCGTTGAGCTGATCGATCTGGCCGGCGTAGCCGAAGAACTCGACAACTGCTTTCACCTCAAGGTCGTAGCGATCCCGCATCCGCTCCCGGGCCTCACGCTCGGCCACCGATTCACGCTTCCTGACCATCACTGGAACCTCCGATCACGACGACCCGTCCATCACGAGCCGCCTACCCCTACGAAGGCCCCACAACCACACCGACCGTTACACCAAACCATCCGACACCTCACCCCGACCGATCACACGACCAACACCGATCCCACCGACCGACCACACCAGCCACCATCACCACCGACACCAACCGACCCAAACATCACCGCATCAACCCCGACCGCCCGCACCGACCGAACCACCACCGCTCCCAACAAACGAACGAATCACTCACCCAATCGACCTCACCACTTCCACACATATGCACCAAAGGTGCTGCACGAGCCCAAACCACGTAACGAAACGCCTCGTCGTGGGGCCTTCGGGAAGGTGGATGTTGTCGTTGTGGAAGCTCCGAGTCGGCGCCGAGGCCTACTACCTGGGCCAGGTCGCGCGCGGTCTCGACGACTACTACATCGGCGGATCCGAGACGCAAGGTCGCTGGATCGGCACCGGAGCCGGCCTGCTCGACCTCGCCGACCATGTCACCAGCGACGACCTCCGCGATGTCCTCGCCGGACTCGCGCCCGGCACCGGGCTGTCGCCGAACGGCACCCAGGTCCGCACCTGGAAGGGTCGGGTGCCGGGCTTCGATCTGACGTTCTCGGCACCGAAGTCGGTATCGGTCATGTACGCGTTCGGTGATGTCCTCACCCGCAACGACATCGTCGAAGCCCTCGACTGCGCCGTCGGCGAAGCAGTGCGATGGCTCGAGCGCGAGGCGTGCTTCGTGCGTCGAGGGTCGAACAACCGTGACGCCAAGCCCGCACCGTTCGAGCAGTGGGGAACCCGCCGAGTCCAAGCCGCCGGGTTCATCGCAGCCGGCTTCAACCACCGCACGAGCCGCGCCGGTGACCCACAGCTGCATACCCATGTACTGGTCGCGAATCTTGCCAAGGGGCCTGACGGCCGCTGGTCCGCGCTCGACGGCCAGGACCTGTATCGGTCGAAGATCGCAGCGGGCACCGTGTTCCAAACAGCGCTACGCAACGAACTGTCGAGTCGGCTCGGTGTCGAGTGGTTGCCGGTCACGGGCGGTGTCGCCGACATCGCTGGCATTCCTCGCAGGGTGTTGAAGCACTTCTCGAAACGCCGCAACGAGATCGAGACCGAACTCGAACGCACGGGACGTACCGGTGCCGCGGCAGCCGCCGACGCGACCCTCGCGACCCGCACCGTCAAGCTCGACATCGACCAAGACACCCTCGATGAGACCTGGCGCGATGACGGCGCAAGCGTCGACTACGGCTGCGACGACATCGACCAGCTCCTCACCAACGCACGGCTGATACCGGCCGCGCCAGTGCTGCGAGTGGACGGCACGGTCGCGATCCGCCGGTCCACCCGCGGGCGTGGGTGTGATCGGGTCGAAGAGGTTTCGATCGAGGAGTTCGCCTCGATGGTTGCGTACGGGCTGCCGGAACGAGACGCCACGATCACCCGTCACGAAGTCCAGAACGCTGTGGCCGAACAACTCAGCGAACACAACGACACCGCCCTGCTCGAACGTCTCACCGACGCCGTGCTAGCTCACCGCGAACTCGTCCCACTCCCCACCCCGATGTCAGCGGAGGCGGGATGGGAACAGCTGT
>JANOEM010000460.1:0-5173 GCA_031413195.1 Actinomycetes bacterium | reverse complement strand
GATGACGCTTCGAATCTTCCTTGTTGACGACCACGAGGTCGTTCGCCGCGGCGTTCGCGACATGCTCGAAGCAGAAGACGACTTCGAGGTCGTCGGCGAAGCGGGAACTGTCGCAGAAGCGCTCAACCGGATTGCTTCGGTCACAGTCGATGTCGCCATCCTCGACGTCCGGCTCCCCGACGGAAGCGGTGTCGAACTGTGCCGCGAGTTGAGATCGATTCGTCCGGAGTTGGCATGCCTGATGCTCACCTCCTTCGACGACGACGAGGCGCTGTTCGAGGCGATCGTTGCCGGCGCCGCCGGCTACGTGCTCAAGCAGGTCAAGGGCAGCGACATCGTCAACGCGGTGCGTCAGGTCGGTGCCGGTCGCTCGCTGCTCGATCCGACGATGACGAGCCGGGTGATGGAGCGTCTCCGCAATGGCACCAACCAGGACCAACGACTGGCCGGCCTGAGCGGCCAGGAACGCCGAATCCTCGAACTGCTGGCCGAGGGGATGACCAACCGTCAGATCGCGGCCGACATGTTCCTTGCTGAGAAGACCGTGAAGAACTACGTCTCGAACCTGTTGACCAAGATGGGAATGAGTCGTCGGACGGAAGCCGCCGTGTATGCGGCTCGCCAAGCGCAGCGCCAATCCGATCGGAACGATCGACACTCCTGACCATCGCGTTCGGGCTACCTGCCGAGACGCTCATGTCACAACAAGTAGTCGGTTTTCGTATGTTGCGGTGGCATGAACGCTGAGGGCGAGGCACTACTCGCGGCTGCGACCACTGAGGAAGTGAGGCTCCAGGCGGAGGAACGAACCGTCGGTGGTCGACCATTTGCCGAGATCGAGCTGAGCGGCTCGCTGGAGCTTGGCCGGCTGGGTGATGACCGACAGCCGCCCAATCGCCGAGACGCTCCACGCCGATCTGAGATCGTCGTCGGCCCAATCGGTCTGGAAGCACACGATGTGTTCTGCTGCGGCCGCCCGAGCGAGGATCCCTGGGCCGACGTTGAAGACGAGGTCGTTCTCGATTCGCCCGAATGCAACGGGCAGGATGACCGGCAAGGCACCGTTTGTGAGCGCGATTCGACCGAGACGCACCGACCCGAGCAACTCGTTGCACGCGGCGTCGTCAAGGATTCGTAGGCCCTGTCGATCGATCTCCACTGCTGCCCAGGATTGTGTAACGACCTCGTGCATCGCTAGGGCACAAGGACCCGACCGCAACAGTAGGGGCAAGCAATCAGGCGAGCTGCGCTACCGGAACGTCTCCGCCGGCGATCGCAGCCACGAGCGCTGCATGGTCGCGTTCGCTCTGATCGGCGTAATCTCGGGCAAAGTCGGCGATTGCCTGCCCGAAGGTTGTCGAGTTTCCGAGGTACCCGTTGATCGAGTTGGCATCTCCGGTTCGGGCGTGGGCCCGGGCAAGCGCACGTCCGCAGAACGACGCGTACAAGCTGAACCCAGCGGGGCTGAGCCCCGCAAGGTCGATCGATCCCTTCGAATCCCAGAGTTGGCGAAGGAAGTAGTCGATCTTGCTTCCCGGGTCTGTTCCCCAACCCAACAAGATGTCACTCGCTGCCTGCAACGTTCGCTGCCCTTCGACCACCCGCTGCCCCTCATGAAGCTTCGAGTCCGTCTTCAGTGCAAGCTGGATCGCAGAAGGTCGGGCCTCCTTGATCTGCAGGAAAAGAGGCCCTCCGTTCGGGCCCTGGAACAATGCGATCCAACAGCGGGTTCCCACGCTGCCGACACCGACCACCTTGCGGGCGAAGTCGACGAACCGGAATCGATCGAACAGGCTTCGTCGATCCGCAGCAAGCGACATCCGGTAGTCGGTGAGCACGGCCTCGAGTCGCTCGCGAAGTTCCGGCTGGTCGAAGCGCTCGATCAGTGGAGGGTCCTCGACGATCCGGTGTCGTCCATCGACCACCTCGGTCAACTTGTCGAGTGCTTTGAGGTTGGTCTTGGACGCCAACTTGGTGAGCCGCTTCTCAGCGACACGGCGCATGGAGGGGGCGTTCGCCTCCAGGAGTTCGGTCACCTCCAGTTTGGCGTACCACACGTCGAGCATGTTCATCTGTCCGAGGCGTGCCATCCATTCCTGGTAGGCCGCCACCGCGACCAGCACTTCCTTGCGGCAGTCGGCTTGATCGAGGCCGCGCTCACGGGCGGCCAAGACGATGCTTGCCGCCAATCGCTTGAGGTCCCACTCGAATGGGCCGGGGTATGTCTCGTCGAAGTCGTTCAGGTCGAACACGAGCCGTCGTTCGGGGCTGGCAAAGATCCCGAAGTTGGCGATGTGGGCGTCGCCGCAGAGTTGCAGATTGATCCCTGCTGCCGGCGTTGTGGCGAGATCGTGTGCCATGACCAGCGCAGATCCGCGGAAGAAGGTGAACGGCGATGCCGCCATGCGCGCGAACCGCAGTGGGACCAGGCTCTCGACGCGAGTTTTGTTGGACTCGACCAGCATCTGAACCGGGTCGAAACGCCCGGCGGCCGGTTGCCAACCGCCATGACTGGTGCGGGGGGTGATCTTGCGGAGTTCGCGCCCGGCCGCTGCGCGTTCTTCGCGCGTCGGCAACGGATCGTCGAACGAGGTCAGACGGGCCGAAGCGGGGCGTTTCCGGGTTGTCATGGCCGCGATCCTTGCAGGTTGGGCGTGCGCCTCCGAGCCAATGTCGAACGGACGAGCATCGGCGTGATATCTCTACAGGTATGCCGTTCGAAGCCGAGAGCCAAAATCGAATTCGCCAGGACATCCTGACCCACATGAAGCCCGTGGTCCGGGCCTGGTCCGTGAATGGCCGTGACGTTGTGTTCACCGCCGACTTCGAGACGGGCGCCGAGATCGGTGGGTTCATCACGGTGACGACTCCTGAAGGCGCACGGCTCGTCGTGCAGGTGCACGACCTGCGATTCGCGGTCCGTGACTCGATTCATGTCGACGTCGACACCTCTGACTTCGGCGAATCCGGCTCGAAGATCCAGGGTGCCAATGTGTCGATGGTGGCCCGATTCGTCGAAGGCGAGGGGGCGGTGCTCGGTCTGATCGGACCGGGTGGAATCGTCCGCGCCCCGGAAGAGGGCTTCTCGGAGGGATCGATCGCAGTCTCCAGCGATGACGAAGTGTCGATGCTGATGTCCGAAACACTCGGATCGAGCGCGGGCCTCGCGGTCGGGCGCCTCAGCCGCGCCAACGTCGGGGCGTCGTTGAAGGCCTCCGGGTTCTCCCGTCACTCGTTCCTGTGCGGACAGTCGGGATCGGGCAAGACCTACTCGATGGGTGTCCTTCTCGAACGTCTCATTGTTGACACCGATCTTCCGCTCATCATCGTCGACCCCAACTCCGATTACGTCGGCCTCGGGCAGTTCCGCAGTCGCGAGACCATCAACAGAGGCCGTTCCACGCCACTCAACCGTTCTGCGTATGCCGCATTGAAGAGTCGATACCAGACGCGTGCCGATGTCGCCGTTGCCCGTTCGTCGGGCGGCGATCTCCCTTTGCGGATCTTCCTGTCTGATCTCACTCTCGATGAGCAAGCCTTGACGATCGGCCTCGATCCGATCACCGACGCTGATGAATTTGCTGCGTTTCTCGATGCAACGCGAGCCGTAGGTGTAGACCGCTACGGCATCGAAGAGGTCGAGGGTGTGTTGGTGCGCCGGTTCGACGACGCCAGCCGTCGGCTCGCGCAACGAATCGGTAACCTCGGAATTGCGAACTGGTCGGTGTGGGCGAAACCGGGCGAGTCATCCTTGATCGACCTTGCCACTCGCTCCAGGGTGCTGGTGCTTGACACCGGGTCGTTGAGCGATGCTCGTGAGCGATCGGTGGCTGCGTTGGCGCTGCTCGGTCGACTTCGGCGCAGGACGAATCGCACCGCTGTCTCGGTGGTCATCGACGAGGCCCACAACGTGTGCTCGCCAAATGCGCCGACAGCACTCGAACGTGCCGTCACCGACTACGCCGTGTGGGTCGCCGGCGAGGGTCGCAAGTTCGGGATCTATCTCGTGCTGGCCTCGCAGCGACCGCAGAAGGTGCACCGAAACGTCATCTCACAATGCGACAACCTGCTGCTGATGCGCGTCAACTCTGTCGCCGACCTCGATGAGTTGGCCCAGGTCTTCTCCCACGTTCCGGCGACCATGATCGCCGAAGCCCGTTCGTTCCAGCTCGGCGAGATGCTGGCTGCGGGACCGGTCGCCAGCACCCCGATCAGGCTTCGGGTCGGCGAGCGCTGGACCCCGGAAGGCGGCGCCGATCTGCCGACGACCTGGGCCAATCCGAGCGACTGAATCAACAGGCCGATTCAGCCGGCCAAGTCAGCTGGCCAAGTCAGTCGGCCAAGTCAGTCGGCCAAGTCAGCTGGCTGGTGATGCCTTGATCGGCGCGATGACCTGTTCCGCGAATCGGATCACCGGCTCGGTGACCAACGGGTGACCGAAATCCATCACGAAGTGGGTGATTCCGAGGGCGATCAGATGTCGCAGTTGATCGACGAATTCGGCTGAATCGGCATCGGTCTCCGGGAGGGACCGCTCGAGGGTCACGGAGATCTCGATGTCCGCCGGGTCGCGGCCGGCGGATTCCGCTGCCCGATGCACGATGTCACGCTTGCGGATCCATGCCGGTTCGTTGCGGACCGAACCGTTCCACATGTCTGCCAATCGTCCGACGAGCGGCAGGCCGATCTGTTCGCCGGACGCACCGATGCAGATCGGAGGTACCGGATGCGGCAGCGGCGGGGCCGCCGCCTCGACGATCCGGAAGTGGCGTCCCTCGAAGCTGGGCAGGTCCTGCGTCCACATCGCCCGGCAGATCTGGATCAAGTCCTCCAGTTCGGCGAACCGGATCGCCGGTCGCGGGAACTCGTAGCCGTACGCACGGTACTCGTCCTCTCGCCAGCCGGCCCCGATCCCGAGGATGAAGCGACCTCCGGAGAGCGTTTGCAGCGTCGCCGACATCTTCGCGGTCAATGCCGGGTTGCGATAACCCTGGCCGAGCACGTGGTGGCACAACAGCACGTCCGGAAACTTCGCGGCCAACCAGGTCAAGGTGGTCCATGCTTCGAGGAACGGGTCGGTCTTGGCGTCGCTGCTGAATATTCGCCATCCAGTTTTGTTTTAGCGGCTATCAGTCCGTTGATCTTTTCAATCTGTGATTTCGGATACGTTTCG